>JACROM010000022.1 GCA_016214445.1 Microcaldota archaeon | reverse complement strand
TACCCAGTGCCGCCTGGAGCGTTCGTTGAGTGATGGATTCATCTGTTTGAATTTTTCACGGATGAGTCGTTCGTCAATCACTTGAAAAGTAGGGGTGGTGACTTTATTAATGTTTGGATAAGTTATTTTTTAACAGTTACTAACACGCCAGAAGAAAGCCAAATAAATAAACCAACCGCACATTATTCCATGCAACTGAAGTGGCCCGCGATATTCATCATCCTGCTCTTAGGCGCCTACGCCTTGCTCCCCACAGCCGCGTTCGCGAGGGGGAGCGGCAACTTCTACGCACTCGGCTACATCAACAACCCTTCTGACAACCTGTGGTTCGCCGACGAGCCTTCAAGCGAGTGCAACAAATCGCTCTGGTATTCCCTGCTCTCGCCGCTTGGCGGCAGCGAAACACTCTGGAACATCCTTACCATCCTCATCATCCTGGCAGGCTTCGCCTCCTGGTTTTTGTTTACCCACTACCTCACAGGAAGCAAAACAATTGCCTCGCTCACAGCTTTCCTTTCCTTCCTACTGGTTGACGAATGGGCGCTATTCTCCCTTCCGCTTCCGCGGCACGTCGTCCTGTTCATCCTCATCCCGCTCGGCCTCTACTGTTTCTTCAAGTCGTTCCGCGAAAACTCCGGCAAGTACACCGCCGCAACAGCGGCATTGTTCGCGCTGATGCTTTCCTTCCATGTCCTGATGGCCTTGTTTTTCGCGTTTTCGCTGTTCGCGTTTTTCATCGGTCTGTTGGCGACCAAAAACAAAAACACAAATGAAGTTTTCGTCCGGGCGGCAATCGCAGGCACCGCAGGCTTTATACTATCCCTGCCGTTCACCCTTCCGTCAATCACATCCGCCCTCGGGGGAATTCCGCACCCGGTTTACTCCGATTACTCCAGATGGGGGCTTGAGTTTTTTGGGGTGTGGCTCCCGAACTTGGGAAAAGTCTTTTACGGAAAGCTAATCATCGCCAAAACAATAACCCTCCTATGCGCAAGCGTAATCGCGCTAAAACTCTGGAAAGCAAAAGAGGAAAAAATATTCCTCGCTTCAAACTTGGCGCTTTCAATTGTCTTCCTCGCCACCCCCCTCGCGGGAATAGTCGCAAAATTCATCACTCCTGGAATATTCGTCGAGCAATGGTTCTGGCACACCGCTCCGTTTGCCCTCCTGGCGGGAATCGGAATAGTCGAGGCGCGGAGGAAGTGGGGCAAACCCGCATTCGCCTTGGGAATCCTAATCCTCCTCCCATCAGCAATATTCCTCTCCTCGCTCTACATGAACCCACCCACAACGGGCCATGATTTCCTCGGAAAACAGGCTATTTCCTACTTTCAGGACAGACCGAACGCGATAGTGTTGGGCGACATAGAAACAAGCTACCTCCTGCCATTGATGACAAAAGCGAAAGTATTCTCCACCACTCTCGGCTACATAGTCTGCCCATCAAACAAAACACTTGCGCGCCAGCCGGCATCCAACGCATTGTTCGCAAACCCGACACTGGAACAGCTCAAGCAAAACAACATCACACACGTCCTAATCAACAGGAAATTCTGGCAGGAAAAACTCGACAAGCACCACGCCCAGGACGGCTGGCTCTATCCGGAAACGTTCGAGCTGGCAAAAGAAAAGTTCAGCCAAATAGGCGAACCAGTTCACTTGGACGATGTTTTGGTTTTTGAAGTGACTTAGAAAGGACTCGGCCTGATGATTATCCGGTTGTCCTGTGTTGTGACGTAAACCTTTTCCTTCGGCTTCAATGCGAGCAGCCTCACTATGGATGCGGGAATAGGCACCGCAACGGAAGAGCCAACGCGCACAAGGCTCCGTTCCTCGGCGGTGTTGCGGTAGATTTTCTCCACCATAGCCATCACTTCCTTGGAATATGCGACATGGCCGTACTCGTCCTTGTAACCGTCAACGTACACGCCTTCGGCTATCTCGTCCTTGAACGCCTTCAGCGTTCCCTTGTTGCACACCCCGCAGGTCTTGCCTTCAAACTTCATGCCTTCCACCCCCTAACGTTCCAAAACGCGGTTATCACAAAAAAATAATCCTCATATTCCCGGTAAACAATGATGAGTTCGCCTTTCCTGTATTTTTTCTTTGACTTGAACTTGTTCGGTTCCTCATCAAGGCTTTTTTTGCCCGTATGGACGCAGTCTATTGCAAGGTCAACGTCTATGTCCTTGTCCTCCTCGTAATGCTTCGAAAAGAGGAATTCTTTCGCGTACTTCTTCAAGCAAACACACCAATACTAATCAATACTTACGAATACGTATATAAATAGTTTTCGGCCTATTCTTTCTTGGGGCCGTACAACAAATGAGTTTTCGCCATCCTCCACAACGTCATCTCCGCCAGCGTCTTGGGGGAACCTAGGTTCCCCCGCTACCCTGGGAAGCACCCCCTTCCTTCTTAGACCGACCGTACAACAAGTGAGTTTTAGCCATCCTCCAAAGCGTCATTTCGGCTTTGATGTCAAACCTGCGCGAGACGAGATTGGCGGCGTTCCTCATGAACTTCAACGGTCGGTAACGCGCTTTCCACATGGCAAACTTTCCGTAAAGCTTCATCCGGAAATTGTGCAGCTTTTTGTAATCGGGCCGCCATTCAGGGGAGAAATTCAACTGCTCCAACCGCTCAACCGGAGGTTTTTCTTTAGCGTAGACCGCGGAACCCGGAATGGGCGTCATCATGAAAAACGCTGCCTCGTCCAACCCGTTCTTCACCAGCTCCTTCACGTAAGCTTCCGTTTGTTTCAAATCGTCAGCTGTCTCGCCGGGAAAACCAAGAACAAAACACGCCTGCGAGTAGATGCCGAGCGCGTCCATCTTTTTTATCATCGCTTTCCCATGGACGTGGTCAAACGGCTTCTTCATCAGTTCCAACACCCGCGGGGAACCGGACTCAGGGGAAATGGAAACGTAAACGCATCCCGCTTTCTTCATCCACTCCAAGGTTTCCGCGTTGAAAGTCTCGACTTTTGTGCCCGAGACAAGCTTCCAAGTGACCTTCATTCCCCTCGAAAGGATGTCCTTGCACATCCCGACAATCCGTTCCTTGGAAACCGTCGGGTTCAGGTCCTCGACGTGGAAATCGAAAACGCCGAAAGCCTTGCCGAAGTGCTCCATCTCGTCCACCACGCTCTTTGCGGACCGGTAGCGCCACTTCCTTTCGTTGGAGGAATTGATCACGCAGAACTCGCACGCGAAAGGGCAGCCGCGCGAAGTCATAATCGGGAGGTATTTTCCCGAATAAGGCCCGTGGGAATAACCGATGTTCCAGTAGTTCTGCAAGGGAAACAGGTCAAAAGCAGGGAAAGGAAGGGCGTCAAGCTCTTCAGTCGAGAAGTATTTGGTTTTCGGCTGAAGGAACGGCGAACCATCATCGAGGTAAGCCAAGCCGTCAATGTCCTCTTTTGCCAGCTTTCCGCTGAAAACTTCCAGCAACCTGTCCGCCCTTTCCTCTGGCTCGCCGACAATGACGTAGTCGCCGGACTTCAGGAGTTCCGGGTACATCACCTTCAGCGAGTAGGCGAACACCTGCTGGGTGTTTTCCAGGAATACAACAGGAATCCTCGGAAAAACCTTCCTGACTTTTTCCGCGATTTCAGTTGCGACGCTGTGGGTGGTGACAAGGGAACAGTAAATGAAAACCGCGTCAGCTTCCTCGTCAATCCTCGCCAAAACATCCTCAACTCGCAACCCCTGCACGCCGAAGTTCCCGGAATGGTTTATGGTAGAGGGGGACTCACCGAAAGCGTCTATTACTTTCACTGAATGGCCTTTCTCCCGCAGGTAAGCGGCAACATAGGCCAAACCAATTGGAAAGTAAGGGATACCTGAAGAAAAGAAGTCGCCTTTCTGGAACACCATGGGCGGATTAACCAAAACAACTTTCATGCCAATACCAACCGATTCAATCTAAATTTCGCGGACAACTACCGGAAGTTCGCGTTCTTCCCAAAACGTCGCAATCAATCTATTATCACGTAATTGGAAAACCCGGCCCTCGCGAGCTTCCACGCTTCCAATGAGCCTTGTACGTTCACGTGCTCGGCAGCCTTGAAGCCCATGTCCATGCAGTGGTCTATGTTGTTGTAGTTGAACAAGCCCCTCCTCCCCAAGGTAATGAAGTTTCCTATCTTGTCGGTTTCGCGCATGACAGTTACCAAGTACGCTTAAAAGCCTTTCGAGTAAACAGGGTAAACCGACTCAGAGCGCCGAGTGAAATACTCCTCCACTTCCTCGCGCTTCAAGCCAAAGGCCTTGTTCATCCCCAGCAAGGCGCGCTCGAACAGGTCGGCATCGTTCATGTGGAAAAGCGCGTCTTCAGGAGAACAGGTTATTTCGGCGCACAAGACCGTCTTGTCCTTCGGGATTGTTTCCTCGCTGAACGCCTTCTGTTCCGACAGCCTGTTGAACAGGAACTCCTTTTCCGGGTAGAAGATGAAACTCTCCTCGAAAATCCGCGGACGCTTCACCACCACATAAAGCAGTATAAGAGAACGGTACGTCAACTGTGAAGCCGCCGGAACCGCCCTCTCCAGCCCCAAAAGCGAAGGCACTTCCTCAAGGGAAATTGTCGAAACCACGTAGTCCGTTGGCAGCGCGCCGTAGGAAAACTTGACTTCGGTTATCCTGTTCTCCTTCGTTTCCAGCTTGGTCGGCTTCAAGTCAAAAAGGACCCTTCCCTTGCTGTTTTCTATTTTTTCCTTCATTTTGTCGCCCAGCTGCTGCATCCCTTTTTTCGGATAGTAGAAAGTTTTCGCGTGTATCTCCTCTTTTCCCTTGTCGCCCAGCAAGGAACGCTTCAAGAGTTCCATCATGCCAGGCGCGCTCAGCCTCGCTTTGGCGAGCGCCGCGTCCAGTTCTTTCGGGTTGCCCCACACCTTTTCCGCCAAATCCCTGAAAACCAGCTCGTATGTAGCTGCGCCGAACCGGTTTTTTATGTAATCCTCGTAGCTTGCGTCGGGTTTTTTCGAAACCAGCGAAGAAAGGAAACTGAAACCGCACGGAATCGTCACGGACGGGCTCAACTTCGTCAGAACCTGCCCCACCCGTACCGGATAATCCAAGTTCTTGCCCTTCAACCGAACGGAACACTTTTTTGGGTGCGCAAGCAAATCTTCCCCGAGCAGCTTCTTTATCTCGTCAAGAACCGGAATGATCTGAGTGTAGATCTTGTGCGGGCCGTAATCCAACGTGTAATCCTTGTACTTGAACGATGCGGACAGCCCGCCCACTTGCTTGTTCTTCTCCACGACAGTAACTTCGTTTCCAGCTTCAGCCAGCTTCCATGCTGCGCTCAGGCCCGTAATCCCAGCACCCAAAACAACGATTCGCATTGAACTCTACCCTTCTGGTTGTTTCCTGCTCTATATTACTTTTTTGCTTCAGAAGAAAAGTATTGCCAAGCAATGTCATTGAAGGCAAAAAAAATAACGGCCTAAAGAAGCTCTTTAAGATGCGGTTTTAATTTCTTTCTTGTTCGAAAAGCTAAATTATCCCAATTCTTGCTGGAATGACTCATTCCAAGCCTTTCCGCTTCGGCAACCAACTCCGGAGATATTTCTTTACTTTTGAGACGCGGACCTCCTTGCTCTTGAATTGCCCTAAACGCCACCATTTCAAGAGGAGACAGATGCCCTTCGGCTAATTCCACGATTCTTTTAACGCCAATCTTGCTCAAGACTTCCTTTTCCGGCAGACCGATATTGCTTCTGAGCTTCATCGTAAAGGGTTTTTGCGCCTCGTCGTCAAGGGAAATCGGCTTTTTTGGAGGTTTTCGCTCTTTAGCCGTGTATTTTCTGGCTAAATCGAGTAAGCTATTACGTATCTTTATAGACACAAACGCGCCGAATTCATCGTCCTTAAGTTCAACACGCTCACGCACAGCGGCAGTTATTTCAGGATTGGTAAGGGGTTAGTTTTCTAGGCAAAAAATGTCAAATTTACCTCGTAAAAAGGCAAAAAATAGAGCAATGCACAAAAAAGTACATTTCCCTCTGAAAATGCCTACAAAACTAACCGGATACCAGGATTGTATTTTTTTATTGCAAGCACTATGGCAGAAAAGGCCTCCTGAAGCAAATCCTCACGATCCATGCCAGGGATAAAAAATTTTCTCGATATTTGGTACGCGTAAGGTTTGTAAATCTTCACCAGCTTTGCAATAGCTTCCGCGTCGCCCGCCTTGGCTTTCAAAACCAAATTATGATGAGGGCCAGCGATTTTCATTCTCCCGGCAAGTTTTTCCGGCTCAGTCATGCGGTCACTTCTTCCTCGCCAGCACCAGACGCTGGGAAAGGTAGTAGGTAATCTGCCTGTCGCCGATGTTAAGTGCTTTGACGAACTTGTCGGCAACCTTGTAAAGGAGCTTGTTGTACGGCTTGACGCGCTCCACCAAATAACCAAGGCTGAGTTTCTGCCAGTGCCTCTTGGTCTTGACCACTTCGAACCCCGCAGCCTCAAGCATCTTGCTTATGCTGTCTGGAGTGAAATAGTACAAGTGAACTGACAGCAAAAACCACCACTTCCTTCCAGCTGCTTTCGCGAGGTTGCTCGCGATGTCCGGGTAGTTTACCACCACCAAACCGCCCTTCTTCAATATCCGGTTCGCTTCCTTCAGCGACGCCATCGGGTCGGGCACGTGCTCCAACACGTCCCAGTAGGTGACCACGTCAAAATAATCAGCCGGATACTTGGCTTTCTCTAGAGTTCCGGCCCTCAGGTTGGCCTTCAAATTGTTTTTGCCCCACTCCACCATCCACTTGCTCGGCTCTATTCCTTCAGCCTGCCATCCGCGTTTCTGTGCGGTGTGGACGAAGAAGCCCGCGGCTGCGCCGACATCCAGAATCTTGCCTTTCTTCGAATACTTTTCCACGAATTCGGCGCACTTCTCGAAAGTCCTGAGCCGCCCCTTGGACTGCGAAACGTACTTCTCGTCCACTGCGTTCGAATAATCATCAACCACTTTCTCGCTCTTGGGCCGCGGATCGAGGTAGATGAGGCCGCATTTGTTGCACTGCACCACCTGGTCGGTGAGAAGCTCGGTGCTCGCAGCTGAATACCCGCCTTCGCCTTTCGCGGACACCTTGTCCACTGCGGCGTAAACCACCCGGTAATCGTCAGCCCCGCACAAATTGCATTTTACGTGTTCCATCGCATTAGCCATTGAAAAATCCCCCTGTCCTGCTATGCTTTCGCACCTGTGGTTTTTAAAATGATTGGCCGGAAGAAAAAAGCTTTTATATTAGTTAAACTAATTCAAAGTTAGGTGAAATAACATGAGTGGAACCGTCGCAGTTAACCTAAAAATAAGCAAATACACCAGCCGAGTGCTCGGAGTAGTAAAAGAAACCTACGGATTAAAAGACAAGGCGCAGGCCTTAGACAAATTTACCGAAATATTTGGAAGCGAGTTCATAGAACCGGAAGTAAGCGAAGATTATGTAAAAAAACTGCTGAGAATTGAAGAGCAGCATTTCGAAAAGTACGGCTACCGGAAAATGACCGACAAAGAACTCAACCAGCTCTTCGGAAAGTGATTCGATGCCCCTAGCCTACGACTTTACAGATAAGTTAAAAGACATAATACAGAAATTGCAGAAAAAAGACCCGAAAAGAACCGAAATAATCTACAAGAAAATAAACCAGATAATAACCTCCGATGAAGCGACAATCGAACACTACAAAAACCTTCGGCACGACCTAAAAGACAAAAAAAGAGTCCACATTAACGGAAGTTTTGTACTGACTTTCAAGTACGAAAAAAGCAGAAAATTCATCCTTTTCCTTGATTTCGACCACCACGACAACATCTACAAAAAATAAGCGCGATTATAGGGTTTAAAAAGATTGTTTGCCCTTCTAAATCCATGAAAGGAATCTCCATACTCGTCCCAACGCTCAACGAGGAGGACGCCATCTATGGCGTAGTCCGTGCGCTTCCGGAAAAAATACTCGGGCTGCCAGTCGAAGTGGTGGTGATAGACGGCAACTCGCGCGACGGCACCCAAAGGGAAGCAAGGCGGGCTGGCGCCAAAGTGATAGCGCAGAAAAGCAAGGGCAAAGGAGCAGCCATAATGGAAGCCCTGCCTCACCTGAAGTACGACGTCATAGCCATGGTTGACGGCGACGGCACCTACGACACTTCAGTATTGCCGCAGCTCGTCCGACCTGTTCTGCGCGACGAAGCTGACATGGTAGTCGGCACGCGCCTGGAGCAGAGGCAAAAAAGCTCCATCCCGAAATTCAACGTGCTCGGAAACTTCATCTTCAACTGGCTCATCCGGTTCTTTTACAGGAAAAACATAACGGACATGCTCTCCGGCTATAGGATAATGAAAAAGCAAACCTTGGAGGACCTCAACCTCGTCACGAAAGAGTTCGAAATCGAAACCGAAATCACAATAGAAGCCTTACGCAACAACCTCCGGATTCTCGAAATCCCGACTCGCTACAGCGTGCGCAAAGGGGAAAGCAAGCTCCACCCGTTCCGCGACGGGCTCCGAATCGGCAAAACGCTCATACTGATGGTGCGCGACACCAAACCGTTGTACTTCTTCGGCATGGCGAGCCTGTTCTTCTTCCTTTTCACCCTGTGGCCCGCTTCGCTAGTTATCCACGAAAAGCTAACTTTCGGCGAAGTCCGACATGTCCCCTCAACTGTCCTCGCAACAGCATCGTTCCTTGTCGGCTCGCTTCTTCTCTCGGTCGGCCTCCTGGCGGACATGAACCTGAGGCTCAACAACAGGCTAGAAAACCTGCTGAAGAAGAGGAAGTAGGGAAAAGGGCGAGGCGGAATAAGCGCCAGGGAAAAACCGAGTTTGTCCCGGGGCTTATTTCCACTGCCTCAAAACCGTCCTGAAAAAGTCCTTCTTCTCCACTCCCGCCGCCAAGGAACCCGTAACGATGAACGTCAGGTAAACCATCGCCCTATACGAGAGCGTCATGGCGAAAACAACCGCGAACTCCGCTCCGAGCAAAGTGGAAAGGTAGGCGAACGACGCTTCTCTCGCGCCCAAGCCGCCTGGCAAGAAAGAGAAGGTGCCTATAATCCATGACACTGTTGCCAAGGCGAAAACCTGCCAAAAAGCGAGGTGGACTCCGAAGCCGTTCAACAGGACGTATTGTCCCATCACTTCGAGCAGCCAACCCAAGGCAGTGAAGGCGAAAGCGGAAAAAAAAGAGGAAGGGTTCTTGTAGTAGGCAGTTGCCACTGCGAAAGATTTTCCGAAACGCTCCAATCGCTCAAACCACTTTCTGCTGAAGCGTTTCAAAAACGAAAGCCAGCCGACGAAAACGCCCACCAAGCGCGGCTTGAGGAAAACCGCCAAAACACCGATGCTTCCGATGACAACGAAAACGAAAATAACAGCAGTAGCTTTCGCGTACTCAGGAAAGAGCAGGAACAGCGAAATCAAAGCGCCGAAAACCAGAAACAAGACATCGCATGCGCGCTCGAAAGCTACAGCAGCAAACCACTCGCCGTAATGTTTTTCGCCGTAAGGTTTCGCCAAGTAAACCCGAGTCAACTCACCGGAACCAATGGGCAACGCCTCGTTCACTATCTGGCCCAGCAGGTAAGTGAAAGCTGCTGGTTTCGCCTTGAGTTGAGCGATGTGGTTGGCCAAAAGATGCCAACGCGACAACTTCACCATTATGGCGCTCAAAAGGCATAGCTCGAACAAGGCAATGAAAGTGAAGTCCACTCCTGCCAGAGCAGCCAGTATGCTGGAGGCGCCCACTTTTCCAGCCAGACCCAAAATAATTGCGACCCCGACCAGCAAAGGAAGGAGCAGCCTGAACTTAGCCATTCAAAACTTATAGCTGGTAAAAGTTTAAATAGTTCATCCGGCTGAAGTAGCGCCATGGCAAACATACATGAAACTGCCGTAATCGGCAAAAACGTCTCCATAGGAGAAAACGTGCAAGTGCACGAGTATGCTGTTGTCTACGACAACACTGTTTTGGGCGACAACTCGATTGTCGGCCCGCACGCCATTGTTGGCCACCCGCTCGGCGGGTACTTCGCCAAGGATCCGGAGTACAAGAACCCGGAAACCAGGATAGGCAAGGGATGCATCATCCGCGCCAGGAGCACGGTTTACTGCGGCGTCACTTTCGCGGACGGCGTGAAAACCGGGACGAACGCCGTGATACGCGAGCGCTGTTCTTTCGGCGAGAACACTTCAATAGGCACAATGGTGCAGGTGGAAAACGACACAATTGTCGGAACCCGCGTTTCAATAGAGACCGGCTCTCACGTGACCGCCAAAATGATTATAGAGGACGACGTCTTCTTCGGCGCGCACGTCGTCACAACCAACGACAACAAGATGCTCCGCCCAATTGACGTGAAGAACGGCAAAACCACAACGCTGAAAGGCCCGACAGTGAGGAAAGGGACCAAGCTTGGAAGCAACTCGTGCGTTTTGCCGGGAATCGAAATCGGCGAGAACTGCGTCATAGGCGCGGGAGCGGTAGTCACAAGGAACATCCCTCCGAGAACAGTTGCTGTGGGGGTTCCGGCCAAGCCAATCGGCACAGTCAAGGAGGAGGAGTGCGTCTAAGACCACCTAGGGGGATGTTTCCCTCCAAACGAACTTAACGGTTGCGTCGTTAAGTTGCGTTTGCCTAACTGGTCGACCTACCCCTTCCTGAAATAGAGCTACAAATAAAAAAAAAAGACGAAGAGTGCGTTTAATTTTTCACGCCTTATTTTATTTTTGTCCAGCGCTAATATTCTTCAAGCCACTTCGTTAGGATAGCATCTATCCGTTTTGTTGCCTCGTAGCTTGCGCTGCCTACACACAGGATAACATGCTCGTTGTCTTCAGGATGTTTCATCAAAGTCAGGCCGATGCTTTTACTTGAAAGCTGCTCACCCAACTCGCCAGCTCTTTTTATTAGGTCGTTCTTCCTTCTCTCGGGAAAACCGTCCCTTATGCGGACCCTGAAGTATTTTTCGAACTGGAGATAATCCGGGTGCGCGCAAACCCTGTTCGCGTAACCGTTCTCGAAAAAAATCTTGTTTCCCGTCTTGAGTTCGGAAACCAAAAGCCGAACGGGCTTTCCAATCCTGTGGTCGTCCAACATCTTAAGGAACTTCTTCAACGGCATAAGGCAACGTAACCGTTATGCCACGGATGCTATAAAAACTCGCATTTCATAGTAGAAACATGCGAGTCCTCCATCTCAACAACATTGCAGGCGTGCCGGTAAACTTGAGCCGTGGCCTCCGCGGGCTTGGAGTTGACTCCAAAGTGACGGTATTCCGGCCGGACACTGTCGGTTACGGGTTCGACGATAACCTCGACGTGGACCGCTTTCCGAGGCCGATCCAGCCGCTCTACCGGCTTGCGAAGCTGAAGGACTATCTTGATTACGACATCTACCACTACCACTCCTGCTCTTTCGTAACAGGCTACATAGACGCTCCGCTTTTGAAGGCAGCTGGAAAGAAAATCGTCTATCACCACCACGGCTCCGACATCCGAGGCAAAGGGATACCTTTCCTCTCAAGGTTCTGCCACGCGCGCTACATTTCCACCCCGGACATGTTCGACTGGGCTCCCCAAGCGGAATGGCTGCCCAACCCGATTTTCAGGGAAGACTTCAAGAAGTACCTCGAAGGCAACGGGAAACAAAACCAAAACAACAACCAAACCCAAAAGGAAGCAGGCAAAAACAACCAAGGCAACCAGAAACAAAAGGAACAAAACCAAACCCAACGCAACAACCGGAAACAAAAAACCAGCAGTAACGCAATCAAAGTAGCTCACTCCTCCAAAGGCCTCAGAGCCCACCGGGAAACTGACTTCGTCGAAAGCGTCTGCCGCAAGCTGCAAAAGGAAGGGTTGGTTGAATGGGTTCCGCTCGAAGGCCTTCCCAGAAACAAGTTCCTCGAACAAGTCTCCTCATGCGACGTTTACGTGGACAGCCTCGGAGGCGGATGGTACGGAATGGCGGCGTTGGAAGCGATGAGCATGAAAAAATGCGTGAGCGTCTACATCCGCGAGGATTTGCACGGTTACGCCGACCTCAACGCTTACGCGGACGCGAACAAGCGAAACTTCGAGGAAGTGCTGCGCGGCTTGACGGAAGACGAAAAACTCAGGAAAAAATACGCTCAAAAAGGATACGATTACGTCAAGCGGGTTCACGACGCGGACAAAATCGCCAAACGGGTTCTGAAAAAATACGAGGAGATTCTGTGATCGAGCGCATACACGACAAGTGGATGAAACACTTCCCGAAAGGATGGTGGGGCGACTGGCTCGACGTGCGTTTCTACCTTGCCGGACGACTTCAGCGCCTGCATGACAAAAAAATACTGGACATAGCTTGCAACGCCGGAATGGTTCTTTCGGAAATCCCGGAAGACAACCAAACTTACGGAATTGACTTGGACGCGAAAGCGCTCAAGGCAGCCAAAGCGATAGCGCCGAAAGCCAAAACCAAAAAAGCCAGCATGTACAAGCTTCCATACCCAAAAGCCTCATTTGACGCGGTGGTGTGCGCAAATGTCCTTCCGGGCGCGGACTTCGTCTTCCATGGCAACAGGCTGAAGCCCCAAAAGAAGTTAATGAAGGAAGTGAAGCGCGTCCTCAAAAAAGGAGGCAAGCTTTACCTCACCACCCCCAACGACGCTTTCTATCACGACGGAAAGGAAACCCTGCAAGAACTGGAGCAAATCCTTGACGGCTTCGATTACACCCTCCAAGGCTGGAACCCTTTCCCGCGCTTCCCGTTCTTCCTGCCTGCCCGCTTGCTCGTGAGAATACCCGGCTGGTTCTCTCTCCTGCGCTTCCTCTCCGAAAAAGGCTTTTTCAGGCGCACAAGCAAGTATTTTTATGTGGAAGCGACACCCTTTTCCTAGCTGATTTCTAATGTACGTTAACGGCATAGGACGCACCAAATTCGGCAAGCTAGCGGAGAGCCTCCCGGAGTTGATGAAGGAAGCAACAGACAAGGCGCTGGAAGACGCTTCGCTCGGAATAAAAGACATCGGAGCAGCATACATAGCCAACTTCAACGGCTCCGCTTTCCAAAAGCAAATTCACATGAACTCCTTGTTTTCTTCGCTTTACGGCCTCGACATACCAGCGTTTAGAATAGAAACCGCCTGCGCCGCAGGAGCTTCAGCGCTCTACAACGCCCTGCTCGCATTGCAAAAGCACGACAACGTGCTGGTTGTAGGAGTGGAGAAGATGAACGACGTTCCCGGAAGCGAGGCAATTGAGGCGTTGGCGATGGCAGGAGACCGGGAATTAGACCAGAAGGAAGGCCTCATCTTTCCGGCAGCCTACGCGTTGATTGCGTCCGAACACTTCCGCAAGCACGGCACCACAACCGAAGACCTCGACAGGGTTTCGTTCAAGAACCACGAGAACGCGAACCTGAACGAGAACGCGCACTTCTACGGCAAAACAATAACCATGGAAAAAATCGCGGCCTCACTAGTAATATGTTCGCCTCTGCGGTTGTTTGACTGTTCCCCATTAAGCGACGGCGCCGCAGCAGTCATAGTTTCCAAGAACAAGACCGAAAAAAGCGTGAAAGTGCTGGGAACGGGCGCTGCAACGGACTCGCTTTCCCTAGCTCAACGGCCTTCTCTTACAACTCTGCCGGCGGCCAAGAAAGCAAGCGCCGAAGCATACAAGCAGGCTGGAAAAACAGCCAAGGACATCCAGCTCTTTGAAGTGCACGACTGTTTCACCATCAACGAACTGGTTGCAATGGAAGACCTCGGGCTCTGCAAGCCGGGCGAAGCCACCGCAATGGTAAAGGAAGGCGCTACCTCGCTCAAAGGAGACTTTCCAGTTAACACGGACGGCGGCCTCAAAGCGGACGGCCACCCAATCGGAGCAACCGGAGTAGCCCAAGTTTACGAAGCGGTTCTGCAATTAAGGCGCGAAGCCGGAAAACGACAGGTTAAATGCGATTCAGCGTTAACGCACAACATCGGCGGAGTGGGCGGAACAGCGGTAGTCCACGTTTTTGGTGTTTGAAATGGTTTGGAAAGTCAAGACAACAACAAAAGTTCTTGTTCCCTCGCCGGAACACCCTTCAACCCCCTACTATTGTGTTGTTTTGGAGGATGAGAACGGGAACCGGAAGCTGAAGAAAACCTTCAGGGACTACAGGGAAGGCGAGGCCTATGAAGAAGAACAAGCCAAACCTCTAAGAATGCCCCCGAATTTTCTCAAGAACAAGACGGTAATAGTAACCGGCGGCTCCCGCGGAATCGGGGCGGCAATAGTCAGGGCTGCAATGCAGTCAGGGGCCAAAGTCGCTTTCTCCTACAGGAAGAGCACGGAAGAAGCTGGGGCGCTGGAAAAAGAGGGCGCTATCGCAATCCAAACCGACATGAACGACGAACCGAAAGTAAAGGAATTCATCTCGCAAGCAACGGAAAAACTCGGCAGAATCGACGTGTTGGTGAACAACGTCGGCATAACTCAGGACTCCGCTTTTTCGAACATGACTTCCGACAAGTGGGAAGAAGTGATTAAAACCAACCTGACGAGCGCTTTCTATTCAACCAAAGCAGCTTTGGAAAAAATGAACGACTCCGGAAGAATCATAAACATTTCCTCGATTGTTGGGATGGACGGCAATTTCGGCCAGACCAACTACGCTGCCTCGAAAGCAGGGCTCATAGGGTTCACGAAGTCGCTCGCGAAAGAACTCGCTGCCCGGAAGATAACGGTCAACGCCATTGCTCCCGGATTCACGGAAACCGACATGGTAAAGAAGATTCCGGAAAGCATCCAAGCCTCGCTGAAACAGAAAATCCCCCTGGGAAGGTTCGGCAAACCGGAAGAAATCGCGGCATTCGTGATATTCCTTGCTTCGGATTACGCCGCCTACACTACCGGAAACGTTTTCCGAGTTGACGGCGGGTACACTCTTTAGTCGATAAAAGCAAACGAAGGGAATAAGAAACGCTTGCAATCGGCCAAAGCGTATTACTGCAAGCTCAGCACAGGTCCAACCGCCTTTCAGTCCTTGAAGCAAATCACGTGCCCCTTCGGGCAGCGCGTAGACACTTCTTGCCGATGGAAAAGCCAAAACTTATATATCGGTAATTACAAACATATTTAGGTTTTAACGATACATGGATTTGGCCAAGCCCAAGGCGCTCAGGGCGCTGGAAGCAGTAATGGAACTCGGCTCTTTTACTCAGTATAGGGTATGGAAAAAAGCAGGCACAAGCTTCGCGACAGCGCACAACCTCATCCATTATTTGCAGGAAAAAAACGTTGTCGCAAAAATAGGGAAAAAATACGCCATAACCACCTGGCCCGGGCTTTTGGGCCTGTTCGCCGTTTACCGCACGTTCCCAAAACCAATAGCAACCCTTCAGCTCGCCATGCCCGCAAAAAAAGCGGACGAATACTTCACTACCAACAAGTTCATCCGCTGCCTCACCAGCGCGTGGGAAAGATATGACGACTACCTGCGCGACCCGCAGCTGCATTTTTACTCCCCGGGCGCGGAAGCAACTGAATCCTCTTTAAGCGAGCTGTCGCATCTCCCGAAGGGCACCACCATAGTCAACATATACCTGCAAGACCTGCAGGTTTCGCCGGTAAAACACGGACGTTCGCTTTCCACAAGCCTTCCGCGCACGCTGCTGGACCTTTACTCAAGCAACTACGCGTATGCAGCAGAAAACTGGATAAGGAAAAAGGCGATGAAGTGGAAACCAGAATAGCCGACTATCCTCCCGCAACCACGGAGCCGAGCAGGCGCGAACTCCTGAACATAGCCCGCTGGCTCCAAGAGAACCGCAGAACGGCCTACCTCGTAGGTGGGTGGGCAGTATACTATTACACGAAACCCGGGGCGCGGCCACATGGAAAAGTCGAAGTCGCAGCAGTGGAAAATCGGTTTGAAGACCCGTATGGCTTTCAGGCATTGGGCTCCAAAGACATAGACCTCGTGTTCAAAAACAAGAGGGACCGCGAGGAATTCGAGCAGGAATACTGCAGAAAAAACAGTTACTACAAGCCGAGGATTCCGGAGCCGAGGCAGCTGGTGAAACACGCGGAAAACGTGGAAATACTCCTCGACACCGACCTGCTCTCCAATTCATGGAAAGTGGGCAAAACAAGGTTCGAGTGGAAAATCCTAGAAGGACGCAGCGCAAACCTCGAACTTGAAGCTGGCCTTTCCGTTCTCGCGCCTAAAAAAGAACTTCTTCTGTTGCTAAAGTGCGTCGCCTTGGTTGAACGGACCGGCCGGAGGCGACAACCCAACCAGGACCTCCGTTACTTGGACTCCAAAATCTGGAAGGACGCAAACGACGTCCTCGCGCTGCACGACACCGGAGTCAACGCTGAACGGCTTTCCAGCCTTGCCAAGGAAACCGGGCTTGCCGGCATACTGTCCGAAGCGAAACAGATCCTCGCCGCGAACTACGAAAACTACGGCTTCTCCCAATATGCTTCCGGCCGGAAGTTCGTGGAAACGGAATGAAAAAGGATTGACTGCCTTTCAGTCCTTGAAGTAAATGACGTGCCCCTTGGGGCATCTCAAGGTATAGTCCTCGAACCAGCCGTCTTGAGCAAGGTTGATTTCGGTTTTCAGCTCCTCGTCTCCGTATGCTTTTCCGCACTTCTTGCAGAACCCCTTCAGCTCGGCTTCTTCGTCAGACATGCCGGATGAGCTGGCGGAGCTGGCAGCGTGGGCCGTATGGGACGCGCTGGCTGTGTTGGCGGTAACACCGTCTTTCCAAGACTTCGCGTTTTCAGGCGCCATACTTCCCTGTTTCGCCTTTCCTGTCCCCGCCATTCCAGACTCCGCTAATCCCGGCGTAGCCTTTCCCAGCTTCGCCTCTCGCGCCTTAGCCTTTCCTTGCGCCCTTCCTTTCTTCACCGAGCCTTCAACCTTTTCCAACAACATCCCCGTAATTGTTTTGCATTCCCGGGGCTTTTAGGCTTTTTGAGTGGGAGCGCGACAAAAAGAGAGACGAAAAGAAAGCGCGCCCGCCAACCCGCCGGGTTTTATTCACTCGGCATTATAAGCATCATAATATTGAAACTACTGAAACTGCCGGAACTATTGAAACATGGAACCGCAAAACGGCACCGGAAAGGACAAGCCATAAGAGTTGCATTACGGAAACAAACGTGAAAAGCCATATGGGAATAACCGAAAAAATCACTGAAATCGAGGACCAGATGTCCAAGACGCAGAAGAACAAGGCAACGGAGCACCACCTCGGCCTGCTGAAGGCGAAGCTTGCCAAGCTGAAACGGGAGCAGATATCGGGGGGAAAAGGCGGCAAAGGGGGCGGCGCGTCAACAGGTTTTGCAGTGAAGAAGTCCGGCAACGCGACGGTGGTGTTCATCGGCCTCCCTTCGGTTGGCAAATCAACCCTTCTCAACGCTCTGACCGGCGCGAAAAGCAAGATGGCCGCTTACGCGTTCACAACTCTCACCTGCATACCCGGCATCATGCATTACAAGGGCGCGCAAATCCAGCTGCTTGACCTGCCCGGAATCATTGCAGGCGCAAAAGGAGGAGTCGGAAGGGGAAAGGAAGTCTTGTCAGTCGCGAGGAATGCGGACATGGTTTTGCTGATGGTAGACGTCTTCGACCCGAAATACGTTTCAAGGCTTGGAGAGGAGCTCGAAGGCATAGGAATACGGCTGGACGAGGAGCCGCCCGACATCAAGATAGAACCAGCTGCAAGGGGCGGGCTCGATATAGCGTTCACCTGCAAGCAAAGCCACCTGGACGAGAAGCTCGTCACCGACATAGTAAACGAGTACGGAATCTTCAACGGTTCGGTCACCATAAGGCAGGACGCGACAGTGGACCAGCTCATAGACGTGTTGGTGGGAAACCGCAAATACTTGCCATCCCTTGTCGTCCTCAACAAGGTGGATTTGGCGCCGCCCGGCAGCATCGGCAAACTCCCATTCAAGTACGTGCCAGTCTCTGCGGAAAAGAAGGAAAACCTCGAGGAGCTCAAGGAGGAAATTTTCCGGAAACTCCGGCTCATCCGCATATACACCAAAACGAGGTTCAAGGGGGTTGACAAGGACGACCCGATGCTGGTGAGGGAAGGTTCCACTGTCGGCGACGCATGCGACCTTGTTCACAGGGACCTCAAGAAACTGCTCAAGTACGCACAAGTGTGGGGGAAATCAGCCAAGCACCCCGGACAGAAAGTGGGCCGCACGCACGTGTTCAAGGACGAAGACGTATTCCAGATTTTCAAGAAGTGACCGCGACTCCAAAACAAAAGCTAAACTTTTCCGCAAGGCTTTCCGTCCAAGCACTCCTCACAAGGGTTCCCGCCCGACAACCAACAGAACCTAAACTCTTCCGCAAGGCTTTCCGTCCAAGCACTCCTCACAAGGGTTCCCGCCCGACAACCAACAGAACCTAAACTCTTCCGCATACTTTTTCATGGACCAATAACGCTGCATGCGCGTCAACTGCTGCATCGTGGGCAGGCCCGTCAGGCCACTCTATTCCCAACGCTTCCGCGGCTTCCGAAAGCTTCGGCCACTTATACCAACGGAGGTGTTTCTGCGCGTCCAGCATTATGCAATCGCCCCACGTGCATTGTTCAAGGTTCCACGGGTCGCCGGAAAGGAAAGGCAGGTCGAACGACTTGTTGAAAGACCTGAATTCGATTGCGTCAGCCAAAGGGCGGACGTTGCGGAGTTGCCGGCCCAATGATTCAGCTGCTTCACCAACTGAAGGCGAGGACATGATTGTCTCCAAGCTGATGCCGTTTACGCGGAGCGCCTCGTCCGCCCGGCCGCCAGCGAAGTATTGCGCGCCGGGGTTGCAGTAGGTGGACCAACGCCTCACGCGCCCGTTCGCCCGGTAAGCCATCCCAACCTGTACCACCGCGTCCGGCCGGGGAGGTTTGGAGTGGTGGCCCAAGCCGGTTGTTTCCGCGTCAATTACCACTACAGGCATAAGAAGCACATTCCGGTTTCATGATGAAAACCCGCGCCTATAAGGATGAAAGAAATTTTAAATGCATGCGAGGCCTGCCGATTATTCATCCCAAACCCTCCAAACCAAAATAATAATCGTTTTGCTTTGGAAAACAATGAAGGGACAAACCGGTTTTCCTGAGGAAATCCAAACCGAGAATGCTCGGAATTAATCTGGCCGCACAACGAGCGAACTCCTTTTTGGAAAGCGGCAACCCGGCTGAAAAATCCAGTTCAAACCTTCGCCCGTTATCGCTTTCATCCGTGAACAAGAGAACTGCCGCGTCAATCTTATGCAGGCCTATTGAACACCCGCCTATCCGGGAGTCTTCAACGAACTCAAGGGTGTTCTGGGGCAAATTCAACCGTTCAACGTCTTCGTAGCCCAACATGGACCTGTTGCTGCCCGTATCGACAATAAAGGAAACAACGCTAAGGGGAACCCTGTGCCTTTGTGCCTTGAAGTAAGCGACCACGCTCAACTGGTCGTTAAGTAGACGTATAGGTATTTTCATCGAAACGCCCGCGCCTACAGTATTACTGCAGAATTAGACAGATACTTTACGAGGGTCGTTTGGGGGTTCAGGCCCTTGTTTTCCAAGGTTTTGAGCACAGAATCCAAAGAAGCGCCGAACGCCACTATGCGCTCGTTTTTGACCGCAACAAAATTGTGGTTGTAGGAAGGGATAAGCGCAGAATAGTTCCTGGACAGCCAGTCCATGTCCCTGTTTGCGTTCTTCAAAAGCTGAAGTTCATCAGCCGTAATTTCACTCATGTCAGATACCTCCACGAGCGTTCCAACATTAAATTGTTTCCAGACTTTTTAAACCCGAGGACAGCGGCTGGCCGGTGGCTTTGAAGCATGCAGTAAGAAGTTTAGCCATCGGAAAGAAAACGATTGCCAAAATTAATTAATCCCTAACTCCGCGACATATGCAATAGGTTTGCCGGAAAACCCAATTTTTTACCACGCTTTTCAACCCGTTTCGGAACCTCAGACACCAATTCCTCCGAACCTAAGCTAACACAATAAACCCTCGAAAAATAAAGCACCACATCCTTCGGAGAGACGTGACTCAACAACTCGTCCGCCACCAACAAGCCATATAACTCGTAATATAGCAAAAGCGAAAGGTAGTTGATGAAC
>JACROM010000070.1:15808-23778 GCA_016214445.1 Microcaldota archaeon | reverse complement strand
CCTACCCAGACGTAAAAATACGGCGGTATCGCTTCGATACTTATGCCACAATATCAAACAACTCATTTACATCAAATACCTCTACAAAGAAATACAATTGACCTTCTCAAACAGGGCGTATTGAGTTTTGTCCCAAAGCCGTGGTAGCAACCCTGGTCGGGAAAGTCAAGGCGGGCACCCGCGAAACGGAAATGGCCGAAGCATTCTACGACCTGAAGAAACTGGATATTCCAGAAAGGCAGCATGGAACAGTCAGCCGGGCGATATTGAAAGGCATGACGATGAAAACGAGGGGAAGAAAGCCGTTTTATCTGGTGCGCGCAGCTGCAATAAGGGCGCTCCACGAACTTGACTTGAACCATACCGAAGAACAGGAGAAAAAACTCAAGGAAAGGCTCCTGGAAATAGCAGGGGAGACGAAAGTCGACAATGACGAGGCCGCAGCGAGAGCCGCAATCTGTCTCACGCTGAAGAACTGGAAGCATCCGCCAAACAGGGGACACGACAACATCAGGATAGGCCTGCTAAACGGCCTCAAACAGACGTTCATAAGCGACCAAATCGGCGAGGCAATAAGGGCAGCTGGGCTTCCCGATAAGCGCATAGTGGCTTGGCTGGAAAAAGGAAGCGCAACCGAAACTGAAGCTGCAGCCAAGTACGTCCGCGAATGGATGGAAGGAAAAACAACTGTACCGAAAGAAATAGTTAAGGCTATGGAGAAAGCGGAAAAAGAAAGGTTTAACAACGCGCAATTCTATTACGCGGTGAGAACAATAGGCGAGATTTTCGAAAAACTGAAAAAAAAGTGAACTGCCGCAATCCTACACGCGGGCATCTCGGCACGGCCGTTTCATGCGCGCACCACCGGGTAGGCCGGTGAACTACTTATTCAAAAGCAAGGTCTCGACATGTCTTTCCGCTTTCGCACCCGTAATATTCATTGAAAACCAAAGCCCGTACGCTCCGAAGTTCGCTTAAAATAGATTCAAGCGGCCGCACATCGACACCGTACTTCTTTCTCAAGCGCGAAATCATCTTCATAAAACTCAAACCTTCAGCTTCTCCGCCAACTCGACCAAACGGCACGAATAGCCCCACTCGTTGTCGTACCACGAAACCACCTTCAAGAGGTCGCCGTCAATTAGCTTGGTCAGGCCCAAGTCCACTATGGACGAGCGGGAGTCACCCAAGAAGTCCGAGGAAACAAGAGGCTCCTCGGTCACTCCGAGAATTCCCTCGAATCTCGCGGAAGCAGCGGCTTCCTTGAAAGCCTTGTTCACTTCCTCCACAGTTGTCTTCTTCTTGAGCAAAACAACGAAGTCGGAAAGCGAAACAACCGGCACTGGAACGCGAAGAGCGAAACCGTCGAACTTGCCCCTCAGCGAGGGCATCACCTCGCCTGCAGCGGAAGCAGCGCCAGTGGTGGTTGGAATTATGTTTACTGCCGCAGCGCGTGCTCGCCTCGGGTCCTTGTGCGCGCTGTCCACCAGGCGCTGGTCACCGGTGTAAGCGTGAACAGTTGTCATGAACGCTTTGGCAACTCCGAACTTTTCCTCCAAAACAGCCATCACGGGAATGATGCAGTTGGAAGTGCACGACGCGTTGGATACTACAGTCTCCTTGGAGTTGTCCTTGACGCCCAACACCAAAGCGTCAACTCCCCCTTTGCCGGGCGCGGAAACTATCACTTTTTTGGCGCCCGCCTTCAAATGCTTTCCAGCCTCGTCCTTCTTGGTGAACTTGCCGGTGCACTCCAACACGACGTCAACACCAAGCTTCTTCCACGGCAGCTTTTCAGGGTCCAGCTCGGAAAAAACAAGCACCTTCTTCCCGTCAACAACAATGGAGTCGCCGTCAGTTGCCACGTTGCGCTTGTAGGCGCCGTAGGCTGAATCGTGCTTCAGGAGATAAGCGAGCGTTGCAGCGGGCGAAGTGTCGTTTATTGCAACAACATCCAGGCCCTTGTCGAAGGCTATCTTGAAGCTGTTCCTTCCAATTCTTCCGAAACCATTTATGGCTATTTTAGTCATTCAATCACCGACCTAAAACGCAAGCACAAAAGCTTGCGATAATCGCAACTTGAACAAAACCAACAACCCTTTTCCTCATTTCAACCCGAGCGCAGACTGAAGCGCCGGCCGGTCGAATCCCACTATTATCCTGCCGTCGACGTCTATCACGGGCACACCCATCTGGCCGCTCTTCTCTATCATTTCTTCTGCTGCTTTCTGGTCAACGGACACGTCGATTTCCTTGAACTGCACGCCGTTATCCTTCAGGTACTGCTTCACCAGGGTGCAGTAAACGCACGTCGGAGTCGAGTAAACTGTAACATTCTTCGCCATGAAAACACCTCAAATCAGCTTGTCCGAACCCTTGAAGACGTGTATGACGTTAACCGGACAGGAACGAGCTGCCTCCATGTTCGCGGCCAAATCCTTGTCTTCGATTTCCTTCTCAACCGAGCCGTCCTCCCGCTCGGTTCCGCCGACCAAGTCCGACTTCCCGTCCGCGCCCATCTCCCAAAAATCCGGCGCAACTCCGGCACAGGCAGAACACCCTATGCAATTCTCCCTGTTGTGTCTGATAGTATTTGAAGCCATTTTCCCACCAGCCGGTTTATTTCTTCGTTTGTTTAAAAACGTTGGGCTGCTGCAGCAACTGTAAAAGGAAACGCACGCCGAAACCAGTAGCGCCAACGCCCGCATAGGGTTTGGCAGAGCCCAGCCAAGCCACTCCAGCAATGTCCAAGTGCACCCAGGGGGTTTCGTCAACGAACTGCTTCAAAAACGCGGCACCGATTGACGCGCCTGCCTCGCCCTTTGTCTCGCCGATGTTCTTGAAATCTCCAACGTTCGCTTTCAGCTTCTCTTCGTGCTCCTTGTCGAGCGGCAGCGGCCAGCAAAGGTCGCCTGAATCCTCGGAAATTGCCTTCAGCGCCTCAAGCAAGTACGGCTTGTTGGAGAACAGCCCGGCGTAACCGTCGCCTAGGGCAATGGCGCAGGCTCCTGTAAGCGTAGCCAAATCAACAATCGCTTCAGGCTTGTAGGTGGCCAGAGCGTAGCTCAACGCGTCCGCAAGAATCACCCTTCCTTCCGCATCGGTGTTTAACACCTCGATAGTCTTGCCGGAATAGGACTTTACAACGTCGCCCGGCTTGTAGGCGTGGCCCGAAGGCATGTTTTCCGCGAAAGGCAGCACTGCAGCCACGTTCACGTCCACCTTCATCTTCCGCAAAACCGACATCACGGCCATAACCGAGCAAGCGCCGGATTTGTCGAACTTCATCTTGTCCATGCTTTCCGAAGGCTTGATGGAAATGCCGCCTGAATCGAACGTTATGCCCTTGCCCACCAAAACAAACCAAGGCTTCCCTTTTCCCGTCCGGTACTCGAGCACCACCAAGCGCGGCGGGTGGTCGCTCCCCTGACCAACAGCTAGCAGCGAACCGAACGAGTGCTTGCATAACATCTTGTCGTCCAGCACGCGGGCGGAAAGCCCGCCAGCTTCCTTCGCGATTTTTCTGGCTTCAACTGCCATGAACTCGGGAGTCGCAATGTTCGAAGGCTGGTTCGTCAGGTCCATGGCGGTGCGGATCGCGCCAGCCACAACCAGCGCTTTCTTGACGTAGGAAGACGCGCTCGCGTCGCGCGTGTAAAGCAGAACCTTCATTTTCAGCGGGTTTTTTTCCTTCTTGTACTGGTCGAAAACGTAAGACGCGCGTTCCAGACCAAGGACAGAAGAGTAAACCTGGCGCGCGTCCTCTGCAAGAACAGCAGCCAAGTCCGCGCCCAAGGATTTCGCCTTCGAAAACGCCGACCCGACAGCCTTCTCGTACGAAGAGGAATCGCTTTTCTTGCCCAAACCTACGAAAACAACGTTCTCTACTGCGTGAATCTCGCCTTCCTTTCCTGAAAAAAGCTTCTTGTCCTTGGCTTTTTTCAAAGCTGCCTGCAGGCGTGCAGGCGCCAAACGCAAATCATCCTCGTACACCGGCGCTATGAGCGCGTTCGCGCGAGAAGTCCAGAAATTCCCGAACTCAAGAGAGTAATCCATATATGCTATTCGTTACGCAACCGGGGTTTTAATACGCTTTCTTGGGCATCGGAAAACCAGCGCATTTAAAGGCGGAAAGCGTTCTCATTTCACATGGCCCGCCGGGAAAAGCAGAGCAAGCCAGAAGGACTATACACCCAGGCGACGGAAGCGGTCGAAGAGAAAAAGAAGGAAACAAGGCCGAGCTTCGTCACTTTCACGAAAAAGTTCTCCAAAATGTTCGCTTCCTACGGAAAAGGCGCGAAATTCAACGAGAAGGAAGCGGAAGCATTCGCGTTTTTGGGCTATGACATCACTCCTGAAGAATTCTACGGCGTCTACAACGGCATCCTCAGGAACGGCCTCATCATAGGCCTGGTGCTTTTCGGCGCCATATTCTTCGCGACCAGGTTCCCGGAAACCATAAAAATAGGAGTTGGCGGCATGTTCGTCCTGCTGCCCGTTCTCGTGGCATTCATGTACAAGCAAATGCCCTACAGCACAGTTGAGAAGGAGAAAATCAATTCGCTCGCGCACGTGCCCGAAATAGTGAACTACCTCACCATGAGCATGCGTCTCACGCCCAACCTCGAAAAGGCGGTCCAGTTCGCTGCAAACCACGGCCAAGGCAAGATAGCGGAAGACCTGAAGAAAATAGTGTGGGACACCCAGATAGGAAGGTACGAGTCAGTGGAAGAAGGGCTTGACGAGCTTGCTTACAGGTGGGGCGCGTACAACGAGGACTTCAAACATGCTTTAATGCTGATACGCGCAAGCGTGCTCGAGGCGGACAAGGAACGGAGGTTCGCCATGCTGGAAAAGGCATCTCAGGACGTGCTTGAGGGAACGCGCGAGAAAATGGACTTGTACGCGAGAAAACTGCAGCAGCCTACAGTTTACCTTTACTACTTCGGCATTTTGCTTCCGTTGCTCATGGCCATACTCCTGCCCATAGGCTCCTCGCTCGCCAACAACGCCGACATAGCAAAAGCCGAATTCATGTTCATCGCCTACAACTTCCTCATACCCATAATGGTTTTCGTCTACGGCAAAAGCATCATCGGCAACAAGCCTCCCACGACCACGCCGCCGAAAATCGGAAAGGACTTTCCAGGCCTGCCTCCAAGCGGAACAGTCAGTGTTTTTGGCGCAAACATGCCTTTCCGTCTGTTCGCCGTCCTGTTGATAGTTGGTTTGGTGTTCATAGGGTACCAGACCGACCTCGGCTACACGCAGGACGTGTTCAACAAGTTCGCATACGTTCCGGCAATGACGTTCATACACTCTTTCCAGCCCTACCCTGCAAAAGTAGACCCGTTTCCGATTTCCGGAACACTGGGCGCCATACCTTTCGAAATCGTCACGCAAGACGAAAGGGAGGACAAACTGATACGCCAGATAAGCGTCCTTTCCGGACCGGAAGGAAAAGTCAAGAGGGACGAAGCGCTCGCAACCGAAGTGAACAAGCTGCCGCACCTGCGCATGGCAGCCCAACAGGGATTCTACGTCGGCCAATTCACCATATTCGGCCTGCTTCTCGGCCTGGCAATCTCCGTCAGCGTCTATCTTCTCGGAGAGTACGGGCCCCGCAAGGAAAAACAGGACGAGATACGGGCCATGGAAGCGGAATTCAAGGACGCCATGTACGTACTTGCCTCGCGCATGGGCGAAAACAAGCCCATAGAGGAAGCGCTGCGCTCGGCAGTCGCGTTCCTGCCCAAGAGCATTATTGGAAGGAACGTGTTCAGGCGCATACTCGAAAACATCACCACCATGGGCATGACCCTTGACGCGGCCCTGTTCGACAAGACCTTCGGCGCACTTCACAACGTGCCCTCACATGTCATTCGTTCAGGAATGCAGTTCCTAAGCGACTCAGTTGAACTGGGCGTCGATGTGGCATCCAAATCACTCATCGCGCTTTCCATGCAGCTCCGGAATTCTGAGAAAATAAACGAGTCGCTGAAGAAGCTGCTCGAGGACGTGACAGTAATGCTCAAGACCATGTCCACTTTCGTCGCGCCCATAGTGCTCGGAGTGGTTTCAGCGATGCAGCGCCTCATCATCTCTTCCATAGCATCGCAGGGAGGAAGCGAGGCTGCTGCATCAGCCGCAGGCGGCGGCACTGTCGCCGGCCTAGGCGCGGGCAGCCTCGGAAACATGTTCAACTCCAAAGCGCTAGCTTCCTCGGCGGAACCAGGCGCGTTCGTCCTCATACTCGGCCTCTACGTGATTGAAATCGTCATGCTCCTCACCTACTTCAACTCGCAGATAGAGGACACCAACAACGAATTGCACACTTACGTCTCCATAGCCAAGACGCTTCCGATGGCCGTCGCCCTCTTTTGCCTGACGGTCTTCTTCACGGGCTCGTTCTTTACGGGCGGCTGAAAAGGGTTTTATTCTACTGCATGTTCAACTACAATTATGCGCTTCGAGTTTCTTGCACTCGTGTTTGCCCTGTCTGTCTTTGCAGAAGCAGGAAGCTACACGCAACCGGTGACAGTCAGCTCGGATTACCGCGACATCGGTACAGCGTACGGGAGCTCTTTTGAAACAACTGTAAGCCTCTACGTTCCAACAAGCGTTTACGAGGTACGGTTAAGCAGCGCTGGCTGTGATGACGCAGGGCGCGTATGGTTAAACGGGAACCTGATTTGGGACAGGCCTTTCCGCGGAAGGGACGAGCCAATGACCTTGTACCCTAACATAGCGGTAAGTTACAACTACGGTGCGAACTCCGTCAAGTTCTGGGCAAAGGACCTTTACGGCGGAAACGTTGGCTGCAGCGCAACGTTTACATTATACCATCGTGCCTGCGATGGGACAGACTCCTCATGCGGCGTCTATCCCACTTGCGGAACGTGCACTGGAAACCAGCACTGCAAAAGCAACGCGTGCACTTCACTCGACGCCATAACCCTGTCGCCCAACCCGGCAGTAGGAACAAGCCAGCAATTCACCGCAACATGTCATTACGGCGGGATGACTATGACCTGCCCGGCGCTCGCCTGGTCTGCAAGCCTCGGCGCGATAACGCAAAGCGGCACATGGAGCGCGGCAGGACAGGAAGGGGAAGGAACTGTTACAGCAGAAGCGTACGGAATCAAAGGCACTGCCACAGTCAAAACCCCCAAGCTTACCGCCATAACAATATCTCCCCCAGCCTACACCGGCGCTTCCAAAACATTCACTGCTTCCTGTTCAGCATATGGAACTCCAATGACCTGCCCCGCGCTCACTTGGACAACAATGCTCGGAACAATTACACCCACCGGCACATGGAACGCCGGCTCCGCCAAAGGCAAGGGAACAGTCACCGCTTCTTTTGGCACGGTTTCAGGTTCCGCAACAGTAATCTCGCCGGAATGCAGCCTCGCGTACACGTGCGAAAGAACAACAACAACCGACCCGGCGTGCACCGGTACCACGAGGGAAACATGCAAAACAGTCTGCCCTGCAGGCGCCGTAATCTCAGGCGGCGGATGCAGCTGGTCCGGGGGCCTGTTCGACATGTTTGGTTTGGGCCTGTTTGGCAGTTTGGGCGGCTCGTGCTCCAAGGTCGACGGAATCGTGCCATCAACGTGCGTCAAAACAGAAACGTACACTTCGCAAACAGGCTGCGGGATAGACAAGCAAGCGAGCATTTCAAGCCAAGGCTGCGGCGCGGCGTGCGTCCAGGAAGGCGGCAAGCTCTACTACAAGACCGGCGGAACGTGCAGCAGCGAGCTCTTGTGCGAAAAGGGGATGAAAACGGAATGCACTGTTGTTGGACAGGCGCAAAAGCAGGCCGGCGCCTATTGCGAGGGCGACAACGTAGTGAGGGACGATACCGTCGGCACGCCGACGTGCCGGGAAACCTTAACGCAGGCGGGCGCGACCGCAGGTGCGGCGCAGCAGACAGCCTCACTTACGCCTGCACCGCAGGCGGGCTC
>JACROM010000070.1:0-15795 GCA_016214445.1 Microcaldota archaeon | reverse complement strand
ACAGCCTCGCCGACACCGGCGCCACAAAAAGCCACCTTAGCTTTATCCGACTGCACCACCCATGTTTTAGCTGCTGGTAACAATGCGTGCCCGTCCGGAAAAGTGATGGCGGGCATGATCCTCGGCGCCGCGCGAAACAACAATGTCATAACGTGCTGCAGCCTGACCGCAAGCGGAACGAAAGTAACCGTGAACGACGCGGCATGTTCGGAACAAAACATACTAAACAACGTGCCAAGCCGCGCCGGCCGCGCGGCATGCAACGGGGACGCTTTCCTGACTGGAGTGCGGCTTTACATGACGACAAATCAGCCCACTTACGCGGCAATACGCTGCTGCCCACTGTCAGCTGCCGGAAGCGCCCTCGTGAAGAGCGGCGACGCTGTCGCGGTAGCCCCGATACAGGGGACGTACACGAACTGCCCAACAAACTACATCGGCGACGGTGTGGAGTGGGTGGGCGAAGTTGGCGGAAACGAAGACCCGCAGTCTGACCGCATAGTGTGCCGGGAAACGAAAACGCAGACCGTCCCGCCACAAGCGCAAACGCAATCCGCCGGAAGCACTACGGCCACAACCACTATAAGCACAACCATAGGCTGCGGCATTGAAAGCAAGACGCAAAAAACGATAGTGCAACAATGCCCGAACGGATGCAACCCTTCCAAAGCAGAGTGCTATTCCGAATGCAGGCCTGCCGCAACCAAAGAATGCACGCAAAACCAGCTTACTGGAATACAAACATGCAGCGCGGAAGGAAAATGGGGCGAGTGCGCCTCAGATTTGAGCAAGCTCTGCAGAACCGAACCGAAAACAACGAAGTTCGCCGGTTCCACTACAAACGTCCGCTCGAAACTCGAAACAGACAGGTTCCTTGACCTGAAAACGCTCGAAGGGTTCGAACTGGAAGCTCCTGGAAAATTCAGCATCAAATACGCGACACCTGTTGACGTGTGTAACGCGGACATAGACTCGGCAGTGGAGTGGGGCGACTCGTGGTTTTCAATAAACTCTTCAAAAATTTCGGAAAGCCTCACCAAGCCAACAAAGCCAGCCAGCGTCACCATAAGAACAACCGGACTCAAGGAACCTGCGCTGCTTTACCTGAACAAGCCAGCCAAAAGTTACGAGGAGATAACAGCTACGGGTGCGCCCTGTCCTACTGACCGGTGCCTGAACGTGGCCTACAGCCCCACAAGCGTCTCCTTCGACGCGGCAGCTTTCTCAAGCTATGCGGTAGCTGAAACAGCTAAGCAGCAGACGAGCATCCAAAAACCAGTTCAAACCGAGATGGCGAGCGGCCTGGTGGCCAAGTGCCCGGACAAGCTGATTGCAGCTGAGGAAGCCAACGTTACCGTGTTCTATTACGAGAACGGTTTCCCGAAATGCATAGGCGGAGTAACTATGAGCGTTACAGTTGGCGGGGAGAAAACCAAAACAGAGTACAAGGACTGCAAATCCGGAAAACACGTCTTCTGGGTCAACACCACCCTCGGCGGAACCTACAAGGTGGAAGCGAAAGGAAACGGAAAAACCTCGGAATGCGAGTTCAACTCGGTCAAGAAGAAGCCCACTCCCACACCTGAAACAAGCGAAATAATCATAGCGCTGGTAGCGCTGCTCGCGTTCGCCATGGCAAGAAGAAAAGCATAGGTATGTGTTTAGCTCGGCGTTGTGCCTACAGAAGCCTAAGCATAGAGTTTTTTATCCTACCAACGTAAACACAACTGATGAAGCTTCTCGCGCTCTCCTTGGTTTTGTCTTTCGTCTTTCTTGTTAGCGCGCAAAGCGCGGCAATAACAATCAACTGTCCGGAACACTTGCTGATAGCGCCGGCGAAAACGAACATCACCGTGTACGCAATTGACTCTTCAGGCTCCGGGTTGTGCGTCGACCGGATAGAAGTGGCCGCACCCAAGGCCGAACCAGTAAGCGTGCAAAGCGAAAAATGCGAGAACGGCTTCAGCGAATTCAAGGTGGAGGCGAAAAAGAACGGCAACTACACCGTAACCGCAAGCAAGGACGGGCAGAAAGCGAAGTGCGTATTCAGCTCGATTGGCCAGCCGCCGAGGCCTGTGCCGGAGATACACCCGGCGGCGATAATAGCTTCGCTTGTCGCGGCGCTTCTAGTCATGCGCAGGCACGGAAAGTCGTGAGTGCGTTCAGCTCGAAAACAGGCATAAAAATCTGCCCCAATAAGGACACATTTTCGAGTTTTGTGTCCCTAAAAGGGCACATTTTTAAAAGCTACTCCTCAAGCCGGCTTAATCTCACGTAAGATGATTTTGAACTCCAGAGTTTTGCCTGCGAGAAAATGATTAAAATCTACTGTAATTGACTCGTTGTCGAAAGCAGTGACAACTCCCTGCGCGCCTTCAGGCGACACGACCTGGCTTCCGACCTTAAGTTCAGCAAGCTGCTGGAACCTGCCACGCGGAAGCTTCAAAATCAAATCACTTCGCGGCATGCCATACGCTTGTTCAGGAGGCAAGTCAACTGTTTTCTCCTCGCCAACCTTCATGCCGACAACAGCAGCATCAAAACCTTTTATCATCTGGCCCGCGCCAACTGTGAACGACAGCGGAGCGTAAGACGGCCTCAACGGCAACCCGGCCTTCTCTGCCTCAGCTTTCAGCGAAGTGTCGAAAACCTTACTTTCGGAAGAACCGACGTAATCAACGTAAACGACATCGCCCTCCTTTACCTCACCTTTCTCAACTGCCACAATAGAATCACCCAAGCCAGCGGAATTCGCCTGACTCGCGTTCGGACTCGAATCAACTGTCTGGTCGACGCAGCCGAAAAGCAGTAATATGCCGAACAGTAAAAGCAGCAAAGCCTTCATGGGAAGTCGCCAGTCCGCAAAGCCGACGTTACCACTGGCTTGCCAAACAGTAAAAGCAGCAAAGCCTTCATAGGCAAGTTGAGAACGCGAACCGTTAAATGCCTTCGCACTCAAATAAAATTCCCAATGGAAGACAACATCAAAAAGTACGCCGAGGCAGCAAGTCCGCCACGGGTCGGCTTGGACAACTCGGAAAACCATGGAGAGGACATCAAAAAGTACGCCGAGGCAGCAAGTCCGCCAGCAAGTCCGCCACGGGTCGGCTTGGACAACTCGGAAAACCATGGAGAGGACATCAAAAAGTACGTTGAGGCAGCCAGAGTGGCTTCAAGCATACGCGAGTTCGCCGAAGACCTCATAAGGCCCGGAATGAAGATGGCTGAAATAGCGGAGAAGATAGAGGCGGAAATAGCAAGCCAGGGCGCGGACTATGCTTTCCCGGTCAATCTTTCCATCAACGAAGAAGCCGCTCACGACACCGCCAAAATAAACGATGAACGCATTCTGGGGGAAAACGACCTGCTCAAGGTTGACATCGGGGTGCACATAGACGGCTATATCATAGACCAGGCATTTACTTTTTGCGGCTCAAACGAGAACGAAAAGCTCATAGAAGCAAGCAAGCAAGCATTAGAGGATGCGATAAGCGTAATACGTGCAGGCAAGACGACCAAGGACGCAGGCCAGGCAATATATGACGCAATCACTTCGCGGGGCTTCAAGCCAATAGAGAACCTGTGCGGGCACGCCTTGGCCCCATACATGGTGCACGCCGGAATAAGCATCCCAAACGTGCCGAAAGGAGACTACGTTTTCGAGGAAGGGGACGTCTTCGCCATAGAGCCGTTCGCCACAACCGGAGCCGGCAAAGTGGAGGACGGCTCCTTCACAGAAATCTACTCGCTCTTCAACCCCAAACGAGTACGCCTGCCGCAGAGCAGGAAAGCGCTGGATTGGATTGGCGAAAAACGGCAAACGCTTCCGTTCGCCAAACGCCACCTGCTCGGGGCTTTGGGTTCGGAAACATCAACAGGCCTCGCGCTCCGCGACCTCACAAGGCAAGGCATACTCCAAGAGTACCCGGTCCTGGTGGAAATAAACAAGGGGCTCGTCAGCCAGGCCGAGACGACCGTGATTGTGGAAAAGGATTCCGTCAAGGTGCTTGTCTGAAACAAAAACCCTTTTAAACAACTGGAACAACTGTTCTATTAATGAAACAGTTGTACCAAAAATCGAACAGGCTGAAAGCGTTGGGGTATTTCTACGAACACCCGTACTCGGAAGTCCACCTGCGCGAGCTGGCCCGCTCGCTGAAGATGAGCCCCTCAACTGTCGCGCGAATACTGAAAGCTTTGGAGAAGGAGGGATGGGTGGAAAAGCGTGAAGAGAAGTACGCCACGTTCTTCAAGGCAAACATGAGTCCGGCGTTCAAGGCGCACAAGCAGGCATACACCATGGCAAAAATCCGCGATTCCAGCATACTGGAAATAGTGCAGGAAAAAACCAAGGGATTGCACTCTTTCATGCTGTTCGGAAGCGCCGCGAGAGGGGAAGACGACGAGAAGTCGGACTACGACTTCATCATAGTAGCAGGCGGCAGCGATGTCAAGAGCAGAGACCTCGCAAAAAAGCTCGGCAGGGAAGTAAACCTGAAAACATTTAGCATATCAGAATGGAAAAAAGTCGAGAAAACGAACCAAGCATTTTATAGGGACGTCCTCACATACTCGTGGGTTCTGTTAGGGCAGAAACCGGTGCTTTGACGATGCTTGCCATTGAGCAAAATGATTGAAGAAGTGACAAAATTAGTCTGAACTGGGCCTGCCCACGTCTGAACTCAAGCTTTTTATAGCGAAAACCCTTATCCCCTAATTATGGCTGCCAAAAAACCCTCGAAAGAGGACGAAGAAAAAGAGGAGAAAAAAGAGGAACCGGTCAAGAAAACCAAAACCGTGACTTTCGAACTCCCGAGCTTTTCCGGAATGATGAAGGACGAAAACTTCAAGATGAAGATTCCGCTGCTGTTTCTCATACTGTTGTTTTTCTCATTTGCCGCGTTCCTGTTCGAGAAAGCCAACTTCCACACCATAGACCTCGTTGACCTCGCGCGCATGCAGTACAACGTCCAGAAGCTCTGGAGCCTCGGGTTCATGCTGTTCATGGTCCTTTTCGCGCTCTACCTCGCGCTGTGCGTCCACTTCGGCTACAAGCTCGGAAAAATCATGAGCCTTCTCGTGCTCCCGGTCACCCTTATCGGCGCGGTAATACTCGGCATAATGTTCCCCTCGCTTTCGCTGGTATTCATAGCATTCGCCCTGACAGGCGCCTTCGCCTCGCTCTTCTCGTCCATGAAACAAGAGCTGACACTCTCTACAGCTTGGGCGACAATAGGGAAAGCGCTGCTCATATTCGTCATTCTGGCGTTCGCGGTGACCTACCTGAAAGTGAGCGCAAACCCGGACATGTACACGGAAAAACTGTTCGATTCGGCTGTCGGGCTGATGCCCGAACTCGGCGCCAGCTTATCGAGCGTTATACAGTCAGTTGAAGTGGACGAGACCATGATAAAGTCCGTTGTCACAAGAGACGCGTTCGGCAAGGCCATAACACCTAAGCAGGTGCAGGACGCCATAGAACAGATACCGGGAATAACCAGCTTCAACGCTTCCCTCAGGGAAAAATGGTCGCAACAAGTACAACAGCAACTCACCTCTGAAGCAGGATACAACGCTTTCATAAAAAGCGCCGCAGTTGCAATGAAGGAAATCAAGAACCAACTGGCTGAACAGATAGCAAACCAGACTGCCACGCCGGACAAAGGACTCGCGACAATGGCGAAAGCGCAGGCGGAAAAGATACCGCAGCTCAAGGCCTTGTTCCAGAACATCGGAGTGCTGTTGGCTTTCTCCGTGCTATCGCTTGTCTCCGTACTGAACTTCTTCATCAAGCTCATCGCAACCCTCATGGTCTGGGCGCTGAAAAAGATCGCGTTCTGAACTGAAAAAGAGAACAAACCAAGAGCCGCGGCGCTCAAACCAAGAAAGGCAGGGCTTCGAGGTTTTTGATTCCGAACAGCCGGATTATTTTTTCCTTTCCGCCGGGTTGCAGCGCGAGCCGCCTGTAAAAAGCATTGGATTTCTCGAACTGCGCGTTGATGAATTCCGTGTGCGCCTTCTTCCACTCGCCATTGCTTTCGCGCACGTACTTGGCCCAACGGTCTATCTGCTCTTCGCGCTGCTTGTCCATCATCGCAATCTCCACTCCCTTATCAATTGCTTAAGCTTGCCTACCTCGTTTTCGTCCACCTGCTCCGCATAAACCGCCCGCAGGTGCCGCGCGTCCTCCAAATCCTTGTCTGACTTCAGGAGTTCCTCCTTGAACGCTATGTTCGCGTTGACTGAACTGAACCAGATGTCCAAGCCGGTCAAAGGCAGTTTGACGCGGCGTTCAAACTGGTATTCGTCCAGGATGTCCTTCGCTAATTTTACCTCCATTTCCGGCAGCAGGTGGTCCTTCAAAACGTAGCGCACACCCAGGTTGTCCTTCAGATAATCCGCGTAAAGCATTTTAGGGTCGTGGCCTTGGATGCACTCGAACCCAGCCCCCGCAAGGGCTTCATGAAGTTTTTCGAACTGTTCGGAAGGCAGTCTCTCGATTATCACGTCTATGTCCTCGGTGCCGCGGGTCCTGCCGGACGAGATTGCAACAAAACCGGACACTACAATATACTTGACGTGCTTCTCAAGCACGCTGCAGAACGACGTGCAAACCGCATCCAATATGTTGCGGTCGTTTATTGTGCGCATGAGAATAAGGTGTGCGCCGAATCTTAAAAAAGCCGCACATCACACACCGCCGCTACCCGGCAACAGGGAAAGGAAAATTCAGGTCCAAGGTTAGAGCGCGTCAACAGGAAACGCTTCCGTCCTGCCGAGGCCGTACAACAGGATGCAGTCCTCCACCTTCGGGTCCATGCCCTTCAACTCCATCAGTGCTTCCTTCACCGATTTTTTCCCACGTGAACACTGGCGTCTGGCCTAACTCCATCGTAAAACCTAAATCAAAACGAAGCGGAAGCACGGAAAGCACCTGAATAAAAAAAATAAGCGGGCCCGACGGGATTTTCAAATAAGCGCGCTTAAAGCGCGCCTAGGTCCTTTCTTTTGGACCGCCCAGCTTTTCTTTGGAAAGAAAAGATGGGCATTTGAACCCGCAACCTGCTGGTTTCTCCCACTGAGGAAAGCAAACCGTTCGACCGGACTTTTCCCCAAGACCGAAGCCTCGGCTTCCGAGAGGCCTAAAAACTTGAAAGCCGGCATTCGGAACCAGCCGCTCTGTCCTGGTTGAGCCACGGGCCCTTATTCTAAACTAGTGTCCAACCGCATTATTAAAACCGTTATTCCCCTCTAATACCGAATATGTGGTTCATTTACGCCCTTCTTGCCGGCCTTTTCCTCGCAATCGAGATGCTGCTCTGGCGCCACATACTTAAGAGAGAGCACAACTACTCGACGTTCATACTCTTGTTTCAGTTCCTGCCGCTAGTTTTCTACGTCCCGCTAATAGCGTTCGGCGAGCGGCTCTCCCTTCCAACTGAAAACATCGGCTGGATTTTGGCTCTTGCAGCAGGAGGCGCGTGGACGCTCAACCAGATACTTTCAGCTAAAAGCTACCGCACAACCGAAGTATCAGTTCGCGAGCCGCTCTACAGGACGAAACTCATATGGATTCCACTGCTCGCGCTGCTCTTCCTTGCAGAACAGCCCACACTGGAAAAAATAGCCGGCATGCTACTTGTACTCGCAGGCGCGTTTACTGTCGCATACAGCGGCGGAAAGTTCAAAGGCGAAGGCGTCAAGCTGGTGCTCGCGAGCGCGTTCTTCGCTTCGGTTGCTTTGGTACTCGACAAAGCCGCTTTGTCGCACTTCAGCCCCACGTTCTACGCGGCCCTCATGTTCGCGTTCAGCGGCTTCGGGGTACTCCTCTCGAGAATCGGGAGGAAAAAACTGCCGGGCGAAAAGAGGGCCTTTTTCGTGAAACACTGGAAGGTTCTCATGGTAGCGTCGCTGCTGGAAGCGCTGAGTTTCTGGATGCAGATAAAGGCGCTGAGCGAGGGCGAAGCGGGCGCGGTCGTGCCGGTGTTGGAGATGTCGGTTGTGTTCGCGGCAGCAGGCGGAATGATCTTCCTCGGCGAGTGCGGCGGGCTGAAGAGGAAAATCGCCGGCATCGCGTTGGCGGTAGCTGGCGCGTTGTTGTTGAAACCGTGAGAGTAGCGGCGGGTTTTACCCTAACCGAATTCGGCACGGGGGGTGCCGGCGCCCTCGTGAATCAACGAAACATATGTTTTTATATAGGTTTGGTTAATTCATCAATATGCGGTTGCCCTTGGGGAAAAGAATCAAAAAGAGGCGGCACTTGGCGGTTGCTTTGCTCCAAGACGAGCTCATTGAATTGCTCTACTCGCTGGACTCGCACCTGGTTCTTCACGGCGGCACGGCAATATGGAGATGCTACGGCGGCAACCGCTTTTCCGAAGACCTCGACTTCAACGGTTCCCTGCGGAAGGTGGACGCTGGTTTCGCCGGCAAGGCAGAAGCGCGCTCGCTGAACGTTTCCAAGTACAAGAAAACCGAAAATCTCCTGTTCGCCAAGGTTTCCAACGGCCAGACAGAAGTGAGGGTGGAAATCAACTTCTCATCGCTAGGGAAGCGGCCAATTGTTGCGCCGTTCGAGCGGGTTGACGGCTCCTTCCTCGACGTGCTGACGCTTTCTCCGGAACGGCTCATCCTGGAAAAGATGAGCGCGTACGCGAACAGGTTTTTCGTGCGCGACCTGTACGACATACACCACTTGAGCAACTACGCGAGCGATGATGAGCTGGTTGAAGGCAAAATGGCGTCCTTTTTGTCCGGCATCAGACCTCCGGTCGACGAAGCAAACCTGAAGGCGCTTGTTTACGCCGGCGTAGTCCCCTCATACGAACAGATGGTCGGCGCACTGGGGAGGCGGTGGCTTTGAAGTACACCAAGGCGTTCCGCAAGCATTTCGGGGCATTGCCGGCGTTCACCATGCGGGACGTGCGCGTTTTTTTCGGCAAACCCTTGAGCGGCAAGTATTCCGAGCTGCTCCTGCATAATTTTCTGAAGAGAGGCGAAGTGCACCGCATCGCCAAAGGCGCCTATTCCTTCGGCGCGGAGATGCAAGTAGTAGGCTTGGCGTTTCAACCCTATTACTACGGGCTGCAGGACGCGCTTTCGTTGCGCGACCTGTGGACGCAGGAAACCAATCCGGTCGTGATAACGCCAAGGAAGGTCCGTACCGGTGTCCGCACTTTCCTTGGAAACAATTACTTGGTAAAAAGGATAGCCCGGAGAATGTTCTTCGGCTTCGAGCCCCTGCGCTACCACGACTCGTGGGTGAACGTTTCCGATGCAGAGAAAACCTTGATCGACTTCGTTTACTTCAGGCAGAGGGTTGACGCCGAAGCTTTGGCCGAACTTAAGCAGAATATAAACGCGAAGAAGCTTTCGTCATACTTGAAAAAGTGCCCTTTGTGGGTTGTAAAAAGAGTGAAGAAACTGCTGGCGGAATAATCTTCCTCGGCGAGCGTTCCAGCCTGAAGAGGAAACTCGCCGGCATGGCTTTGGCGGTTGCTGGCGCGTTGTTGTTGAAACCGTGAAGGTAAAGGCGGATTTTATTATGTCGATGAATTCGCCCCCACAACACGTTTTTATTGCAATAATGCCCAGAACACTTCATGATTGAAAGCGAAGCAGTTACAACCGCCAGAAACCTGTGGAACGAAGGGCGTTGGTTCACAGCATATGACAAGTTTTACCTGACCCGGCGGAGAAAAGCTGGCGAAGGCCTGATTGCCGAGGCAGAACACGTTCACTCTGATGAAATTGTCAGTGACATGCATCCTGAGCAAGGGGGTTACCTGTCATTATTGTACTATCCGCACCCAGACGATGCCGAACACTTTGACAGAAGCAGAGCCAGCTGCCTGGGTGGCGGCCCTTCAGAATACTTTCCAGGCTCGGTAGGCGCGTTTCATGCGCTAAAATCGGGGACAAAACAGAGGACCATAACACTCCTGCAAGGATGCTTCAAGAAACGGAAAGCCGAAGGCGGACTTGGCGATGCACTTTACCGGAAGTTGATAATAAAAAAATACCCTGCTTGGAAAGAAGAACTTCTGCGGGAGGCGTTTGCCGACTTCGAGAAGGACGAAGTAAACCGCGTAGATCTTCAACTTCACGCCGTTAAAAAAACTGTCGAAGGAGGGGGAACTAGGATTGAATGGCGAGGCGGAGGAAACGAGGAAGCATTCAGGAAAATCGCTGGCGAATTGGGCTATAAAGTAGATGTGATTCATCAGGGCGAACAGTCTAGAGTACTATCCGCAGTCAAGAGCGAACAAGAGGCAGTTCGAAAACAAAGTTTAAGGGCAGGACGTATCTTGAAAACTACAGCAAGCCAAGAAAATAAGACGACGAAATAGTCTTGGCGCGCTATAAATCTTCGTCTTGAACACTTCAAGTACCCACAACAATCGTATTAAAATCATCAATTTTCCTCCTTTAACGCGTATGAACAAGAACCTTATAACCGGCGGAGCCGGTTTCATCGGAAGCCATCTTGCCGACGCCCTACAAGACGTAGTCGTGTATGATGATTTCTCTTACGGAAGGCGCGAGAACTTCAAGGGCAGCATCGTTACCGGCGACATCCTCGACACCTCGGCTTTGGAAAAGGCACTTGAAGGCGTTGAAACCGTTTACCACTTCGCCGCGCTGGCGAACGTGCGCGAATGCGAAGCCGACCCGGCAAAAGCGTACAGGCTGAACGTAAGGGGAACGAAGGTCGTGCTGGAAGCGTGCAGGAAAAAAAACGTTCCAAACTTCATATTCGCCTCTTCTTCTGCGGTTTACGGCGACACCACTGAAAAGAAAACCGAAGACGCGCAGTTGAAGCCCGAAAGCAAGTACGGCCAGAGCAAGAAGGAAGCGGAAGAAGCGGTTAGGGCGTACGCGGAACGCTACGGAATGAACTGCACTGTCTTGAGGTTTGCGAACATCTACGGCCCGCGCTCGCGCCTTGGAGTGATGTGGGATTTTTACCACAAACTCCAGAAAGACAACGGAAAACTGGAGATTCTCGGAGACGGCCTCCAAGCGAAATCATATGTCTACGTTTCGGATGCAATAGAGGGAACGCTGAAGGCGCGGGAAAAAACAAAAGGATTTGAAATCTACAACGTCGCAAGCGAGCCTACAACAGTCAACGATTTAGCGAAAACAATGGCCTCGCTCTTGGGGCTGGACCCGAAATTCACCTACGCCGGCGGAAAAACCGGATGGAAAGGGGACGTGCCAAGATCGTTAATGGACGCCTCGAAATTAAGGGCGTTAGGCTGGCAGGCGAGGGTTGGTTTAAGAGAAGGGATTGAGAAATACATCGGGTGGATGAAAACAACATGATGCTTAGTTTGGTCCTGCCAGCTCACAACGAAGCCTCACGCCTGGAAAACGCGGTGAAGGAAGCCGAAAAAAACCTCAAAAACTTCAGCCATGAAATAATCATCGCGGAGGATGGAAGCGTTGATGATACCGCCGAAGTCGCAAAAAAACTGGCGAAAAAAAACAAGAACGTGCGCGCGTTTTCCTTCAAGGAGCGTTTGGGACGGGGTCAAGCTTTGGGAAAAGCGTTCTCCAAGGCAAAAGGAAAATACGTCGGATACATGGATGTGGATTTGGCAACTGACCCGTCCGCGTTGAAGGAAGCGGTAAAGGAACTGCCTAAGTTCGACGTCTTGACAGGCTCGCGTTATCTGCCGTCAAGCAAGTCGTCGAGGGCGGTTGACCGGAACATTCTCAGCCAAGGGTTCAATTTGTTCGTCCGCATGATGCTCGGCTCGGCGCTTTACGACCACCAGTGCGGTTTCAAGTTTTTCAAGAAAAGCGTTGCCCTGCGCTTATGCAAGGAAGCGGCCGCGCGGCATTGGTTTTGGGACACCGAAGTGTTGGCGTTGGCGCAAAGGCACGGCTACAAGGTGGGGGAGATAGCGGTAAAATGGAAGGAAAAAGCAAAAGGAAGCAAGGTAAGAGTGATAAGGGACTCGCTAAAGATGGGCTGGCAGGTAATAGAACTCTGGAACCGGCTAAGAAAGTAGCTTTGCTCCTGGTTTTAGTAGCTACAGGCTACTTGTTTCCACTTTTTGGGCTATTTGTTGCATCAGCCTATTCACTGTTTTTGGCAGGCTTCCTTCTTGCGGCATTCTTCAAACTCGAACTGAACGAATTGGAGCTTTTAGTGTTCAGCGTTCTCGCGAGCGTGCTCGTCTCAACCCACGCGGTCAACGCGCTTTCTTTTGTATTCGGCTACTCGCGGGAAAACCTTTTCCTTGTTTTCGGTTTGTTCAGCCTGCTGGCCTTCAAAAGAACATCCTTACCTGATTTCGGGAAACACAAGAAGATACTTGCGTACGCGGCGCTGGTTTTCCTTTTCGTTCTGGGCGTGATGGCCGCAAGCACGTGGAAGGAAACACCAAATGGCATGGCGAACGGCGGGTGGAACTGGAGCGACTTCCTTGTCCACGTTTCCTTCGCCACCACAATCAACGCCGGAATATTCCCGCCGCAAACACCATTTTTCGCGGGCGCTCCGCTCGTAGCGCACTATTTCTCCGACTTCCACTCCGCAATAACCGCCAAAGCAGGCGGCGTTTTCCCCGCGCACATAATGCTGTTCGAGCAGGCCCTCTACGCGGCAGTGTTGTTCCTGAGCGTCTTCCTTCTAGCGGAATTCCTCACGCGCGACAGGAAAACAGCAGCCCTTGCGGCGTTCCTCCTGTTGTTCGCCGGAGGATTCGGTTATCTGGCGCTAGCTGACACGCAAGAGCCTTGGCTGGACGCGATAACGAAGAGGAGCTACGACAACAACTGGGACCACGAAACCTTCAAGATACCTTCGGTCTTGGGGACGGGAATACTAACTCACCGCTCCACCACAATCGGTTTTCCTGTCCTGGTTCTGGTGCTGTTGTTTTTCCTTAGAGGATTGAAAAATGAAAAACTCTTGTGGGCGGGCGGAGTGCTCGGAGGGCTGATGCTCCCATTCGGCTACCATACGTTCATAGCGCTGTTCGTTTTGCTGGGTTTGTTCTTTCTGGTTTCGGGAAAATGGTCTTCCTGGAAAGTTTTCCTGCCTTTTGCTCTGGCGCTGCCCTTTGCCCTTGCAGCTTTCGGAAGGGGAACAGGCTCGTTCAAGGTTTTCTTGGGCTGGCTCGCGCCGAAGGATCCGATCGGGTTCGTGACTTTTTATGTTGCCAACTTTGGTTTGGTTTTCCTGGCCGGGTTGGTTGGTTTGTTGTTGTTGGTGAAGATGAAGCACAAAACGCTTTTGGCTTCTGGCATGGCGGCAATGTTCCTAATACCGAATCTTTTCTCGTTCACGCCCATAGAGTGGGACATGAACCGCTTCTTTTCGATAATGATGCTGTTTGCGGTTATTCCTGCTGCGGCGGTTTTGCGCGAGGTTTTGGGCGTCCGGATTTTTGCGGCTGACAACTCATCGCGCCGAAAGCGAATCGCCGTTCCGTCGGGCTTCCAAACACGCATTGCTCTTCTTCTTGGAAAGTGGATTGGGCCGGCAACGTTTTCCATAACGATTGCGCTGAGCGTCTTGAGCCCGCTGCTCGTAAGCGCGTGGTTCGTAACATCCGACTTGGGCGCATTGAGCAAGGCGGACATGGCTGCAGCCGAGTGGATTTCAGCCAACACCAACGCGAAAGACGTCTTCGTCACCGAGGCATTCATCAACATGCCAACGGACGTCGCAGGTAGGCTGAGGCTGCTCACCTTCACGCCCTACGTCAGGAATTACACGCTTGACCCGACTGAAAGGGAAAACGACTTGGAAAAAATATACTGCGGACCTGGAGACGAATCAATATCTTTGATGAAAAAACACGGCGCCAAATACATCCTTCACCGCGGCTCGCCGCAATGCGAGCGGCCCTACACGAAAGACTCGAGGTTTGAAAAGGTGTTCGCGCAAGATAACGTCGAGATACACGGAATCAAAGCCACTTGAACTTGTAAGCCAAAGCGCCCCACAAGAGGGTTCGAATCCTGTGAAGTGACAAAGTAAACGCTAAACACCATGAGAAAAACGCACAAGGCCTGAAGCCACACACTGGACTTCAAAACTGAAACGAAACCCTGCTCCCTTGAATCATCCATCTGGAATTCAACCCGACCGGTACTCCTTGAGCACCTTGCCGTTTTCGTCAACCAGGACATCAAGGCTGCAGTGCAGCTCGGCAGAAGAACAGTCAAAATACAGCGCCTTTACTGTTTTGTCGCGGTAATAAGAGTCTTCGGAGCCTACGAACTTGACGGGCTTGCCGTCGAGCGTCTCCTCTTTTTCAAGGTAAGCCTGCACCACGCTCAAACGGGTTTCTTCGTCCAAAACAATCGGTTCAACGCACGATTCAGTAACGTGGTTGCAGAACTGCTCTTCAGAACATTGTTTTCCACCACAGGAGGGCGGGATCCTGCACACTCCCGCGCCCGTGCACTCCTCTTTGCCGTTGCAGCCGCAGTCTTCAACACACGAAAAGCACGATTCGCTTGCGTCGCAAACGCGGTTGCCGCAATATGCGAGGGGCGGGGCCATCTGAAAAACCGTTTCTTTGGCTTTTGTTTCGGGAACCACCGGTTTTTCCGTCCGAACCGCGTCCGGCAGTTTTTCAGCATACCTGCTCACCTCCGAGGTTTCCGCTTGTTTCGCGTCTCCAGAAGCTTTACTGGCCTGAACAACCTTCGTTAATCTCGCGTCCTCTTTTTTGGCGGAAAGCGTTCTTGATTCCGATCCGTCCTCCTGCGGCGAGAACACTACTGCGGCGAGCAAAAACAAAACAGCCAGCGCGATCACTGCAAAAAACCATTTCTTCATTGTGATGCACCAACAACACGCACGGTCGGATCTCCGTACAGAACGAACATTGCGGCAACAAGCTGTTCATTCTCTCCTTCCGCTTTTTTTCGGATTTCCCGTTTGCCTATACCAAAGGCCTCTCCGAGCGTAACAGCTTTCTTTGCACGGAACACCTCGGAAGCCAAAGGCAGCACTAGCCTGTTATTTACTTCAGCGAGGCCTTGGCGGGTGGTGCCCACATAGGAGGATGCGCCGGCGCGGAGGAAAGCAAGGGCGGTGCTGTCGCGCCCAGTAAGACGCCGGTTGTTGTAGCCGAAATCTATAGATGCGCCAAAGCAGGCATATGAAAGCACTAACGCCGCTGGTGACTTGAAATCTTGCGGGAAATGCTCCTTCGGCTTCAACACAGTTCCACCCTTTCCGTCTTTGCTTACATAGTAGTAACCGTAACCGCTGCCGTGCTCGAACACGGACAGAAAATCGGCCTCTCGAAGCGCCGAGAGCAAATCGTCTTTCCGGCAGCCTGTTTCAGAGCAGAAAGGGGGCGACTTCAGGCAAAACGGCTCCTCACAATCGTCTTTCGGAGGGAACAAAGCCGTCCATAAAAATTCCTTTGTGTCCTTCATCAGAAAACAATTGTCCTTGTGTCCGCATTCGTCCGCCAAGACGCGCGGTTCTTCTATTACCCGTTTCCGTTCGCGCGAGTACTTCGAAAGAGCTTCGGCCAATGGCCTTGAAGACGTTTCCTCGGCGTCGAGCGGAATGCGCGATATGATTATTTTGCTCGGCTCCAATGGCTTCGAATCGCTCAGGAAAATCTCGCCGGCTGTACCGCCCTGCGAATCTGGCAGTTTTTTCACGTCCAAATTTTCGCGTACGAATAGTTCGTCCGAAGGGACGCCCAAAACAAACTTACTGGGGACAACAAATAAGGCCGGCATGGGGACTTGGTTTATTCCGCCCAAAATCAAGAGATATTCGTTGCCGGTTTTTTCCTGAATCCTGTC
>JACROM010000100.1 GCA_016214445.1 Microcaldota archaeon | reverse complement strand
GCAAAGCCTGGTCAAATGCGACAGACTCAAGACCTGAATTGAAACCGAGTAAAACCAAGTTTTGCGTTGGAACTTCGGTGTGTTATCTGTTCTCTTAGGAGTTCGAGGGTTCAAATGCACTTTTTGCCTGCGGGCAAAACCTGCACTAAAAGTGCTGAAACTCCCTCTTCCTCCATTGGTCGCCTTTTCTTTCTTTTTTCGAAAAGAAAGAAAATGCGGCCTACCGAAAAGAAAGAAACTTAAGAGGGTTCCGAATGAAAATATTCCTGCTGACGCACACCCACTCGAACGAAACAAGGTTCGCCTCTCCTGTTTCTCTATATCTAGAAAAAAAACTGAGAGGAAACCACGAGGTAACCAGATTAACCTGCCAAAACGAAGAAAAAATGGAAGGCTACCGCGACAAGCCAGCTGAGGCAGCGTACAAACAGCTCTTGGAAAAAGGCTATGAAAAGGGCAACGAAAAACATTTGGTTCTCGACATACACGAAAATCCGTTGAATTGGCCGGAATTTTACGGCGAATACACACGCCTTTACGGAGATATAGCGCCACTCATTGAAAAAAGCAGAAAGGACGGACACTTCGGGATATACGTTGCAGAACTAAAGGAACCGGCTCAATACAGGGACATAAGAAAAATGAAAAGATACGAGGCCGGGAAACTCCAAGAAAGACAAAGCAACTTCCTAAGAATCGAGGTTCCAATAATGGGCCGCGAAGAAAAGGGAATGGTTCTTGCCGACGTCAAAAAAACAATCGAACATTTTGGAACAAGTTCAAAAAAGAACATCAGCCAGATTACCGGCGACATTATTCTTTCGTTTTTGAAAATCTAGTTCTCCCTGAACCTTACAGCCACAACAGCGCCCAGCAGGGCGAGCATAACGAAAAGCAAAGCCGCCAAGTCAGTTGGCCATGCAGGAAGCGAGAGCTTCGGAGTGTTGTCAGTTGTTGTTCCGGTTGAAGCGCTCTGGGTGAACGGGTTGTTCATGGGCACGCCTTGCGAGGAGCCGTCGTCGTTGCCAGTAAACCCGATTCCCTTCTCCGCGAACGCCGGGTTCATGGGGATGTCCTGTCCGTTGTAGACGTTTATTGCGCCTGTTGACGGGTTGAAAGTCAGTATGCCGTTCTGGCCTCGTGCAGTAAGCAAAGGCAGAAGCTCATCCAAGCCAAGGCCCTGCGCCTGCAGAGTGGGAACGCCGTTGTCATTGGAAAGCGTCAGCCTTAAAGGCCCGCTGTCCGTTGGGATCACTATCTGGTTGCCGTCCTGATAAGGCTGGCCTGTAAGGTTGTACTCGCTCGAGGTGCCGGTCTTCTTGTCCATAACCCGCAGTTTGCCGTCAGGCGTAATGTAGTAGATGTGGTCCTTTGTCTCGAACATGGTCAGGCCGTTTTCTCCTGCAATCTTGTCAATTGCCTTGTTGAGCTTGTCAGCTGACGCCTCCTGCCCTGCTTTTGGTTTCGCGCTTATGCTCACGCCTTTGCCCTTCGGCGACACGGTATAGCCGGCGAAGTTCTGCGCGCTCGTCTTGAAAATCGAGTAGATGATGACGCTTATGGTGCCTGAGGAAGTATCGTGCTCGACCCTGCCGTCCTCGGCTAAGAGCGTTTTGAACGTGCCGGCGCTAATCTGCTTGAACTCCCCGCCAGGCGGCCCGAACACTATCACTTCGCCGTTGTTGCGTATCTCCACACGCGCTCCTTCGGAAATCGATTTCCTCAAGTCGTCAGCTGAAGGGGACGTTACTGCGGTGCCGAACTCCTTGACGAAGTAGATGCGCCCGCCTTCTATGCCCACTTTGCCGGCGTCGGTCTCGATGAACTTGGTCTTGCCAACTGCGCGGGTGAAGTCCGAGCCTATGTTGCGGCCGGTAACAGCCTCTATTGCCTCCCTCAAGTTGCATGGCGGGGTGACAATGGTGCTGTCGCCTGTTCCGGAAACCAGCAAGAACACGCTCTCGCCTTGGCCGGAAAGCGTGGATGAGATTATCTTGTTCGGAATTATGGTTTTCGCAAGAGCCTGGCTCCTTAGCCTTGCCAGCGAGCGGAGTTTCCACATGGTGCTCTGGAACGCCAGGACAGGGTTGCCGTTCTCGTCGTACGCGTTCAAACCTTTTTCGTTTATGGTAATGCTCCTGCCATCTGAAGACTGCAACCTTTCAGGAAGCGAACAACCGTCCGCTATTATGTCGTAAAGGGAAGTCTTTACCGAAAGTTCGGATTCGATTATGTGAGCGTAAAGCAGTTCGGGAGTGTAGAAGAAGCTCTTCTGGTTCAACAACACAACTCGGAGGTTCATTATCTCGCTGAGCTTCTTTATGGCCTTCTCGTACTTCTGCTCTTCCTCGGTTGCTGCCAAAACCCTCGGCAGCGAAAGCGACTGCAGGAAAGGCAGTTTCTCGGTAATTACGTTGCCTTCAGCAGGCGCTACCGCGTCTGGAATCTTCTGGTAGGAAAGGATGGTATGCATCTGGTCCTTGCAGTTCGATGCGTACGCTATGGCCGCATCGCCAATCCACCACTTCCATATGTCGGACGGGTTCACCCAGTCAATCCACTTCGCCGCACTGACGCCGAACTGCTTGAGGAATCCTGTTGCCTTGGAGAACGGAATCCATACTGACACGAGCGTTGCAGCGACGCTGCCCGCGAACGCGAGCCTGAACTTGTCCTTGAACTCGTTCATCTTGTTCATGTCACAGGTGTCCGGGTCACCGAGGTCCGAAGGTATCTGCAAGAATTCAAGGGTGGTCAAAAACACAGCTGCCCCAAGGGCGCTTTCTTCCAAATCAAGCAGCCTTCTCGAGGCCATGAACGGGATGGCGAGCGAGAAAAGCAAAGTGAAGGCCTTGAGGTCCTTCTTGTACAGTGAAGGCTCGGCTATGATGCCGTAGGCTACTACGCTCAAAGCGGTGAACGGGTCATGTCCGCCGAAGTTGCGGAGATCCTCATAATTCAAAGTATAAGAGTTGCCGCGCCAGTTGCTGTAAACAGTGAAGTCCGTCCCGGTGCTCTTGAATCCGGTAAGCTGGGGCGCATCCGACTTGACCTGCGCTGAAGGTTCAGGGTAATTCAGCAGAATCTGTTTTTTCGGGAAGAATGCTTTTTCAGGAACGAATCCGCTGTCAACGTATTTCGCTATGACCTCCTGAACCCTTCCTATGGAGAGTATGCCTGACGCGCTCCGGAAGTCCTCCATCACCGGCTTGTTCACCAGCAACCGCAAATATTTGTCCTTTTCCTTGCTGTCCTTGTCGCCAACACTGGCCCTGAAGAGCATGCCTTCGTTTATTCCGTACAACAGCCTTGCGGAGCCGAGCCAGCCTCCAGCAAGCATGTAGCTCGCACCAACCCTGCTGACAAGGGACTGCTTCATCTGCTTGAAACGCATGATATTCACGTCGGCCTCGTCTATATCCGCCTGGAGGCCGCCCTTGCGCTTGAACCGCAGGGAGCTGTCTACGGCTTCTGCTTCAACCAGGTTACTGACGCCTTCACGTTCGAACAACGGCGCACCGCTCCCGGAGAAGTACTGCAGCTTTTTCCCGTCCGGGCTTATGGCCACCCTATCCGCAATTCCCTTAGGCGTAGTGACCGGCTTGTCAAGCAGTATCTTTCCGCCCTGCGACTGCACGTCGCCGTAAAGCCGCGCCTCCATTTCAGCTTTACCGAGCATGCTTCCCTCGCGCACCTTTACCCTCTCAGCAGCCTCTGCCTTCATTTTTTTCGCCTGCTCCAGGTTCTTCACCGCTCCTATGGAAGCTATGGCGAAACCAGCAGATAGGTAGAGGTCCCAGCGGGTCCACGCGTTGACGAAAACTATCCAATCCCTATAAAACTCGGGCACGATGATGTTGCCGCCGCCGTTGAGCGCGAGGTAGGCAGTGACCTTGTCCGCTGACATGAACTGGTTGATCTTGCTTTCCACCTTGGAGCCCTTCGCCTTCACTTCAGGCG
>JACROM010000099.1 GCA_016214445.1 Microcaldota archaeon | reverse complement strand
TGTTCCATCAGAATTCCGCCTTTTGGGCCACAATGGTTTTATGCGTTCGTTCATGAGGCCGACCGCTGCTTTCGTTCCCGCATTTGAGCAGAATAGCCCGGCCCTATGCTTTCACCCTGCTCCCCTTTTAGGGCAGAGAACAATATTCGCTCAGAATCTTCGCTTCTTCTTGAAGAATTGCTTGCCGCCGAACGAGCGGCGTTCGCCGCCAAAGAACCTTCTTTCACCAAACGGCCTTCTCTCGCCGCCGAATTCACGTCTCGGTCCCCTTTCCCCACGCGCGCGGTCAAAGTCCCTGCGCGGTCCTGCAAAGTCCTTCCTAGGCCTGTCGAACTCCCTTCTCGGTCCGCTGCTTTCCCTGCGGGGTCCATCGAATTCCCTGTGCGGCCCTGAAAAATCCCTCGGCGGCCTGTCAAAAGAGCTGCCGCCACCACCGAACTGCCTGCGTTCACCGCCAAAGGACCTTCTTTCACCAAACGGCTTCCTTTCGCCGCCGAACTTCCGAGGCCGGTCACCGAATCGACGTTCTCTTTGCGGGCCGCTTCGGTCAAAACTTTTGCCGCGGTCGTGCCTGAAGCTCCTGCTGCGCTGGTAATCCAGTTCGCGGTAATCCTTCTGCTGTATGTTCCTCGTAGGCAAATCATTTATCCTTTCAGCACGGGCATCCAAGTCCTTCTTGAGTTCGTCAGCTATGTAGCGGCCGGTGAACGCGTCTGCTTTCAACGCAATTGCGAGCTTGGCAGCAAGAGACCTAGCTGCCTTGCCGCGCTTGTCAAAAGGCTGGCCGTTGACATAGGGGCTCTGGAACAAAAGGCCGTGCTTCGGCGGAAGCGTTCCCTTGCGGAGGTGCTTGAACAGCGCTTTTTCAGCGCCCAAAACCTGAAGAGTGGAAGCTGGGAACAAGGCGAGCTTTTCAACAGAGCCTGCAATAGAAAGAAGCTTTGCAGCTAAAACTCCTTCAATAAGCGCGCACGCATTTGGCATCAGTTTCGCTGACGCCGTGCTGACGTACTCCTCCAAAACCCTCCTCGTCCCGTAGCTCTGAAGCAGCAATGACGCGAGTTTCTGCACTGCTTCCTCGTCCTTTCCAGCCAGTCCGGCACCGAACCCGGATTGTTTCTTTTCTTCAATAGCGTCAACTTTCTCTTCTGGCCACCGCTCGCACAACGCTTCCCGGTTGTTCATGTTGGCAACGTAATAAGCGGCGTCCTCGCCCGCAAACGGCATGTTCGGGAAGTGTATCTTTATCCACTCTTCCAAACGCTGGAAAACCAGCGCGTTTTTTTCGTCCAGGTCGTCCAAACTGCGGACCGCCTGAATTATGTAGGCGTCCTGTTTGTAGGATTCCTTCAACTCCTTCTTAGCCTTCTCAATAAACGATTTTTTCATGTCAACACCTTGAAACCCGCGCGAATCCCAACGTCGTCAAGCTTGGGACAATCGGAGATTCACGCCCGTTTACGGATTAAATTCACGCTCGAATTACAAACTAAAGTAAATTATGTAACAATTATGATGGAAACCATCCCTTTTAACAGTAAGCGTCATTCAACGCGACTATCTCGAAAGAAGGCTTCGCGCCTATGCACTTGGCTATCATGAGAGCGCCGAAAATCGAGGTGACGCACGTTTTCCCTTCCGCCACGGCCTGCTTCCTCAGGATTGCCTCGCCCGGGGCAGTGCTCACCACGAAAGCAGCTTTTTCGAGGTTTTCAGCCAACTCAGCCCCGGCTTTCTCGAACGCCTCGCGTATTTTCCGCGTGTGCCCGCCGCAGTCGCCCACCAAAACAGGGCCGCTGAAGTCTTGGCCTGCAGCCTTGGCAGCCTTCCAGTAAGCTTCTTCAGGTGTTTTCCCGAATGCCATGGTCTCGCCGGTGCTCTTCATTTCCGCGTTGAGAACCGGGTCGAACGAGGGGAACCGATGGAAAGGAAAAACCGGCGCCTTTACCGCGCAGTACTTCAAGGAAGGTTCCTTCATGCCCTTCAAGTCGAACGCGTCCACCTGAATAAGAGCTGCCAGCTTGGCAAGCGGCACGCCTATTGCCTTGCTCACGTAGGGAATGGTCCGTGAAGCCCGCGGGTTCACTTCGATGACTATCACTTTGCCGTCCTTAACAGCCATCTGGATGTTGCAGAAGCCCTTGATGTTGAGAGAAGTCACTATCTTTTCGGAATAATCCAGTATGGTGCGGAGAACTTCCGGAGAAAGGTTCTGGGCAGGAAGAATGCAGTAAGAGTCTCCTGAGTGTATGCCCGCTTCGTCAATCTGCTCCATTATTCCAGCCACAAAGCACCTCTTCCCGTCGCCGAGGCAGTCCACGTCTATCTCGGTCGCGCCCTCAAGGAACTCGTCCAGTATGACGTGGCTGCCCTCGGAAATCGAAAGCGACTCCTCTATCCTGTGCTCGAGATCCTTCATGTCGTGCACCACGAACATGGCCCTTCCCCCGAGGACGTGCGACGGCCGGAGCAGAAGCGGAAACTTCAGCGACTTCGCAACTCTCAAAGCTTCCTGCTGAGTTCGCGCAACATCGCTCTTCACGGTCGGGATTCCGAGCAAATCCATGAGCTCCTTGAACTGCTTCCTTTCGCCGGCACGCTCAAGCGCGTCCACGCTCGTCCCAAGCACGCGCACGCCCAACGCATGAAGCGAGCGCGCCAAATTAAGAGCGGTCTGGCCGCCGAACTGCACCAGCACTCCCTCGACGTTTTCAGTTCCCTCGTTCTCTATTATGTTCATGACATCCTTGGTCGTGAGCGGCTCGAAATAAAGCTTGTCCGAGACATCGAAGTCCGTGCTAACTGTCTCCGGGTTGTTGTTGACCACTATGGTCTCGTAACCATTCTCGCGAAGCGCCTGTATAGCTTTCACGGTGCAGTAGTCGAATTCTATGCCCTGGCCTATGCGTATGGGCCCTCCGCCAAGTATGACCACTTTCCTCTTTTTCGACGGCCTGCTCTCGTTGAGTTCCGCGAAAACCGTCGAATAATAGTAAGGGGTCTTCGCCTCGAACTCGCCTGCGCAGGTGTCCACAATATTGAAAACCGGCTTTTTGTCTACCAACACCGCAAAGTCAACCAAGCCTGTTCTTGTAGCCGACAAGTTCTTGAGCTTGTTCAAAAACCAGCGGTTGATTTTAGTTGCAGCGTAAACCTCCTCAACTGACATCGAACGCAGCGAATCTATCACGTGGAAAAGCCGCTTTTCAGTTGGCAGGAAAGACGGGTTCGCCAAGACACCGGACCGCTTTATCTCAAGCGAGCGGACTGCCTTGCATACCGCTTCCTCGAAAGTCTTGCCTATGGACATGGTTTCTCCGGTGCTCTTCATGCTCGTGCCTATGCACTCGTTCAGGCCGAACTTGTCGAAAGGCCACCGCGGAATCTTCAGCACCACGTAATCCAAAGCTGGCTCGAAAGCCGCGCTCTTGCCGGTTAAGCGGTTCTCTATCCCGGCCAAATCATACCCTACAGCTATCTTGGTTGCAATGCGCGCAATCGGGTAACCAGTTGCCTTTGAAGCAAGGGCGCTCGACCTTGAAGCGCGCGGGTTCACTTCAATCACCCAGTACGCGCCAGTGTCCTGGTCAAGGGAAAACTGCACGTTGCAAGCCCCTTCAACTCCCAACGCCCGGACTATCTTGATGGACGCGCTCCGCAAACGCTGGTGGTCCACGTCGCTCAAAGTCTGAACAGGCGCAACAACTATGCTTTCGCCGGTGTGCACGCCGACCGGGTCGATGTTCTCCATGGAGCAGACGGTGATGCAGTTGTCGTTCGAGTCCCTGATGACCTCGTACTCTATCTCCGCTGTCCCGAGGACGCTCTTCTCAACTAGAACCATGCCCGAACCTGACAGGCGCAAACAATATCTTCCCTGTTCCTCCAGCTCCTCCTCCTTTTCCACGAAAACCGTTCCCTCCCCTCCCATGCGGTAGTCCGGCCTCAAAAGTACAGGCAGCCCGATTTTTTTAGCTGCCTTCTTCAATTCCCCGATGTTCCTGACGCGCTCGCTCGGCGGGGCAGGCTCCCCTATCCTCAAAAGCAAATCCCTGAACTTCTCCCGGTCCTCTGCCAACTGGATGGTCTCGATGCTCGTGCCAAGAACGCGTACTTTTTTCTCGGCGAGGAATTCCTTCAAGGCAACCGCAAGATTCAAGCCGGTCTGGCCGCTCATGGTCGCGATTATCCCGTCCGGTTTTTCCCGTCCGATTATGTCCTTGACCACGCCTGCTTCAAGCGGCTCTATGTAAACCCGGTCAGCGGTATCCAAGTCGGTCTGGATTGTAGCAGGGTTGCTGTTGACGAGCACTGTTGTTATGCCCTCTTCCTTCAATGCGAGGCAGCACTGTGAACCAGAGTAATCGAATTACCGCTTGCTCCTGATTAGAAGCAAGTTTCGGCTGCTTGGCCGATTACTATGGGACCGCTGCCCAACACCAACACTTTTCTTAATCCGTCTTTCAAAGGCATTATTCAAACCTCTCACACAGCGCATCTAAGCGCTTTCTTTTTTCAGATTGCCTGAAATGTAATATTTTCTGAAACTTCTTCCAATTTTTGATATCGCTAATAAACATGCCGCGTACGTTTCTTTCAATTAAAGACTCTGGAAGTTCCTTCAAGTGAATAATCATTTATTTCTCACAACCTTTTCATGAATTCCTCAAACAAATACTGCGTGTCCAACGGCCCCAAATGCGCTTCCGGATGGAACTGCACGCTCATTGCCTCTTCACACTTGATTCCCTCGTTGCTTCCGTCAAGGCAGTTCACGAACCACTCCTTTCCTTTTGGCACTCCTGTCACCGCGTAGCCGTGGTTCTGAGAAGTAATGTACACTTTTCCTGTTTCAAGGTCCTTCACCGCGTGATTTCCCCCCCGGTGGCCGAACTTCAGCTTGACTGTCTTGCCGCCAAGTGCCTGGCCTATAACTTGGTTGCCTAGGCACACTCCGAAGACGAAGGTTTTCCCAAAAAGCTCCCTACAACACTTAACAGTATCCTTGAGGATTTTGGGGTCGCCTGGCCCGTTCGAAAACATGACGCCGTCCGGGTCGTACTTCATTATCTCCTTGGAATTCGTGTTGTAAGGAACCCTCACGACCGCGCAATTTCTCGCCACCAAATTTTCTATTATGCTCTTCTTGCACCCGCAGTCCACCAAAACAACGGTCTTGTCGCGTTTCTTCGGGATGAACTCCTCGTGCTTTTTCGGGGACACCACCTCGACGAAATTCTGGGCGGAGTAGCTGAACTCCCTTATTTTTTTCGCCATCTCTTTTGCCTCTTTTCCGACATCCGGCTCCGGCAGCTCGTCCCACACTTTGATTGCCGCTGGTTTCACTCCCTCGTCGCGTATCTTGCACACCAACGCGCGCGTGTCAACGCCGCTCACTCCCGGAATCCCGTGCTTCTGCAGGAAATCGGAAAAATTAGAGGAACACTTGTAGTGGCTCGGCTCGACGCAGTTTTCCGTCACCACCACTCCCTCGACCCAGACGCGCGGCGACTCCATGTCATCTGTGTTGACGCCGTAGTTGCCTATCAACGGATAGGAAAAAACCAGTATCTGGCCCGCATACGAAGGGTCGGTTACCGCTTCCTGATAGCCGGCCATGCTCGTGTTGAAAACCAGTTCCCCTGTGCGTTCGGTCGAGGCGCCGAAGCCCTTGCCGACAACACAGGACCCGTCGGAGAAAACGATCGCGCCTTTCCTGTCCATGTGTCTCACGTGCTGGGCCCTAAAGGGATTTTGCTACTTCAGAATTAGATGCTAATATTGCCGGACATCAATTATATACCTTTGCCCGGTCGCCCCGGGGAAACGCTGTTTCCCCTGGCCTAATCGGTTGGGTACGTCTGCGAAGGTTGACGTGCCAAAGCGGTTTTTGAATCGGCGGGTCTACGTTATAGTGACGAAGGATGTAGTCAAATCAGACGCCGATTAATTTTGTCCCACACCCTTCCGGTAAGGCCGAAAATGCCATAAAAGCCGTTTGTAAAGGTTCCTTTACGTTTTTTTAGTGAAAGGTCGCCCCAGGGAGAGTGGGAGCCAGCGATTGGTGCACCGGAGCACCAATCGCAACCTTCGTTTCCCCTGGCACGAGTAGTTGGAAGCGATCGATGAAGTGGTTGGAACCGACGAGAGCGGTTGGAAGCGATTGGTCTTTCAGAAGACCAATCGCAAAGCTCCGCGATCGTCGGAAAGCTCAACTCAATCGCAAAGCTCGACTCTCCTATTCTGGCCGGTTTTACCCCCTCTACTGAAAAAGTGGTGCGAATGGCCTCGTTGAACGCAGGACCCGAATACTACACTGCGGAAGAGCGCTACCGTTCCGCGAAAACAATAGAGGACAAGAAACTCGCGCTCGAGGACATGCTCAGGCTCTGCCCGAAGCACAAGGCAGCCGAAAGCGTGCTCATGGAAATCAAGAGCAAGCTCGCGAAAACCCGCAAACTTCAGGAAAGCGCCAAAAAATCCGGCAGAAAAAGCGGAACCGGCGACGCCATACGAAAACAAGGAGCGGGCCAAGTTTTGCTCTTAGGCTTCCCCAACTCGGGCAAGAGCTACTGGCTCAACCAGCTCACCAACACCTCGGTCCAAAGCACTCTCGCGCCGTTCGAGACAAACAAGTCCACTCCGGGGATGATGCTATACAAAAAAGTGCAGGTACAGATAGTGGACACCCCTTCCGCGTTCGAGGGAAACAAACCGAGGCTATACGCGCTCGCGAGGGTAGCCGACCTGACCATAGTGCTGATTGACCCGCAACAGAACGTTGAAGAACAGAAGGAATTCTTTGCGGACGTGCCAGCGCAAAAAAAGATCCTGCTGGAAAACAATTCGAAAAAAACCGAAGAAGTCAAGGAAATGATTTACTCCTCGCTCGACCTCATCCGGGTCTACACGAAGAACCCTAACACGGGCAAAGTCGAGGAAATACCCATAGCGCTCAAGAAGGATTCGACTGTCCGCGACGCGGCCAAGGAGATACACAAGGAGCTGGCTGAAACAGTCAAGTACGCCAAAGTGTGGGGCTCCTCCAAGTTTCCGGGCCAGCAGGCGGGCATGGACTACGTCCTGAAGGACGAGGACGTCGTTGAACTTCACGAAAGGTAAGCCAAGCGGATAGTTGAGGATAAAAAAAGTGTCCCAAATGTTTTTCCGTCACTCGCAACCAGCGTAGACGCATGGTTCGATATTTAGACAAGGATGCCTTGGTTGAGATCAATAGAAAAGCAGTTGCCGTAAACTGTGATCCGCACGTACTTCTTAATGAAGCCAATCTTCACCATTTACTCTGCTCGTTAGAGTATAAGTACGAAAACAACAGAACGCCTATAACAGCAAAGGCAGCACACCTAATGCACTATATTTCAGACACAGGACACATTTTTCTAGAAGGAAACAAAAGAACTGCAGCAATGGCAGCTGCGTCTTTCCTCGAATTGAACGGGCTTTCTATTACCGAAAAAGGAGAGCGAGAATTGGCTTCATTTATACTCAAAATAGCTTCTGGAGGGGTTATGATATAAAAAAAAAAAAAATGGCTTGAAGAAAGAGTAAAAAGGAGGTGACTCATAGTGTATAAGATGGTTGAGAAGAAAACCAGAAGGGAAAAGCCTGAACCAGAGGTTGAATACGTTGGCGTTACTCCGGAGTTCGAGGAAATCCTCGACAAGGTAATGAAACGCAACCGCAAATCCCTTGAAATCCTGGCCAAACACTAATCGCCACTTTTACTATCGGAAAAAAAGAAAAACCAAGTTGTGGAGAAGCCATCTGGACACTACGCCTTCGCGACCCAAAACAGGTTGCTTTTGACTCCTTCTATCTTCGTTTCAGGGGTTTTGACGAGAGTAAAGCCCATGTCGAGCGGGGCGTTGCCGTAAGTTTCCAAGATAGTAGACGGATGCAATTCTTTCCACTTTCTTCTTTGCCAATCGCCAGTAGTCACCCAAACCTCCTTGAAACCCTTCTCCTTTGCGTATTCCTTCATTTTCCAAAGGAGGATTTTGTGCCAGTCTTTGAACGGCTTGCGTACATTGTAAGGAAGGCCAAGAGCTCCCAAATCGCTCTGCAGCTCAAAAACCACGAGCTTGTCGCCTTGCGGAACAAACCGCGCGTAAGCAAGCGCGTTTGGGACGTGATTCAAATTCGGCGAACTTAGCGAGTTCGCGCCAAAGAGCTTCGCGCTCTCGAGGTTTCCAGTCTGCAGCACGAAGGTATGGCTCTTCGGTCGGTCATATCGCAGATAATCCAGTGGATCCACATGAAACTTGGCGTTAAACCAATGAATCGAAGGATGCGCCTTAACTGCACGAAGCCCCGCCTCTAATCCTCCTGACACTTCCTTTGACGTCAGCGTTTCTTCGTACTCGCGTAAAATGCTGCGGATGACGGGTACTTCTTTCTTCTGAATGCCGTGCTTCTTAGCCTCCCTAATGATTTCCTCGAGGCTAGTCTTTCCTTTTTCCCTTATCAACCTGTTTTCAAGGAAGATGAGCGTTGATGCTTTCTCGGTGAAATCGGAACCTCCGGCGGGTTCCGATACCTCCAGCGTCCTTGCGCTGGCCGCTACTCCTCGGCTGTTGAGATACCGAGGCTTCTACGCGGCCAGCGCCTCAGCATGCCATGCAGTCGGCTAGCGTTTTCTGCCGG
>JACROM010000098.1:11396-11950 GCA_016214445.1 Microcaldota archaeon | reverse complement strand
TCGGGTTTGCGGGTTGTTTGTCAGTCGACGACGGTTGTTTTTCGTTGTTTTGCGTTTTTTTGTGTGTTGGCATAGGAGGTTATGGCTGGTTTTGAGTTTTTAGCGGGTGTTTTGCGAAGAAAACCTACCAACGAAAAAACGCTTCATTGGTAACCCCCTAGCCACCGGCCAGCTACCCTCGGCGCATTTTAAACCAACGCAGGGCAAAAGAACATACATGCAAACAGAAACGCTTCAGAAGCTCGGCTACTCGGCGCTAAACCCGCTACAAACCAAGGCGCTAAAGGAAGGTTTCCTCGATTCTCCGAGGACGGTAGTAAGCGCGCCCACTGCTTCAGGAAAAACCCTTCTTTCGCTCATGGCCATCGCCAAACACTTCGAGACTTCGGACAAGCCGGCATTCTACGTGGTTCCGTTGCGCGCTCTTGCTTCGGAAAAGTACTGCGAGTTCACCAAAGCGCTCGCTTCCTTTGAATTGAACGTGGGCATCAGCACCGGAGACTTCGATTCCTCGTCAAATGAACTCAAGGAATACGCCGTAGTTGTCTTGACTT
>JACROM010000098.1:0-11303 GCA_016214445.1 Microcaldota archaeon | reverse complement strand
TCTTAAAAACTCGACTCGCTTTTGAGGCACGATGCCTCTTGGTTGGGCGAACTTGGTTTGGTTGTAGTGGATGAAGGCCACCTTATTGCCGACGGTTCGAGGGGAGCGACCCTGGAGGTAGTGATGACCAAACTCAAGCGCTCGGATGCAAAGCTTTTGGTGCTGAGCGCGACAATACCGAACAACAAGGATTACGCGGAATGGCTTGGCGCGAAACTAATAGAAAGCGATTACCGGCCCACTCCTCTAATGATGGGCTTGTGCGACGGAAAAAACATTTACATGGAGGACGAAACAGTGCAAAAAATAGAGGCTCCAGCGCCAGTTGCACTTGCCACGCTTGCCTTGAGCGAAAAAAACAACAAAGGCCAGGCGCTGTTCTTCACTTCAACCCGGCGCTTCACCGAAGCGCTCGCAAAACAGCTAAAAGCGACGACGTACGGTTTCCTGACTGAGGAAGAAAAACAAAAGTGCAAGGAGCTCTCGGAAAAAGCTCTCAAAGTTCTTCCGGTGCCAACAAGCCAATGCAAAATCCTGGCGGAGTGCCTGGAAAAAGGGGTCGCCTACCACCACGCGGGCTTGCTCGCAAAACAGAGGGAAATAATAGAGGAGGGCTTCAAGGGACACCGGTGCATCAAGGCAATAGCGGCAACCACGACCTTGGCAGCTGGCTTGGACCTGCCAGCTTCATGGGTGATAGTGCGAGACCTCAAGAGGTACAACGGCGATTTCGCGGAGTTCATACCGAAAATCGAGTGCATGCAGATGTGCCTTCCAGGCTATTCCAAAGTGCTTACTGAAAATGGAAGCCAGCGTACGATTGCAGAATTGGTTGAAAAACGCGAGCGCATCAGACTCGTTACAATCAACGAGAAAACGAAAAAAACAGAATACAAGCGCATAGTCGGCTGGAATAAACGTTATGCAGCAAATTTGAAAAAAATCGAAGTCGAAGGAGGCGCTTCTCTTGAATTGACCGAGAATCATCCGGTTTTTGCCCTGCGAAAGGATAATTGTGCGAAATGGTTGTCTGCGGCAGATGTCAGAACCGGGGACAGAATCGCAGTGCTGGAGACGTCGCCCAACCCCACTACTGCTCCGTTCATGCTTGACTATTTCGACGATGTTTATGTATTAGACGCAGCGTCTAAAGTCAGGGACATAGTCAAACGAACCGGCAAAACATATAGGGTAAACGCTGCAGAGTTTGGGATAAAATTCAAGACACTAAAGGAATACGCCTACAAAAAGGCGATTCCATTATCTCTTTTTAGAAAACTTGCTTCAAAGGCAGGCGAGTCAACGCAACTTGTAGAATACGTGCAGCTAATAAAGTCGAAGTACGGCAAACCACTCGCTTTATCAAAACACTTTCCGCCAGGATTTTTCTGGTTGGTTGGGCTTATTGTAGCTGAAGGCAGCCTCGTCAATTACCGCGGACGCGGCAAATGGAAGGGCGTATCCTACCAGAAGGTAAAGATAGCAAACGGGAATCCGATGATTTTAGACGAGGTAAACCGGCAGTTGAGCAATCTCGGAGTTCGTCATTACGAAAGAAGGAGCCAAAGCGGATTCAAACCCGGCCGCTATATTGATTCATTTGAAATTTGCAACCAAGCGTTCTCCCGTCTGTTGAACAGGTTTGGTTTAGTAGGTGGAAGAAAAACGCACACGGTTTCCGCTCCCGAGTCAATTTTTCAATTGCCGAACAAGTTGGTTGCAGAGTATCTAGCGGGATTGTTTGACGGTGACGGCAACTTGTCACAAAGAAACCAAACCATCAGACTTTGTCTTAAAAGCAGACAAATGATATTCGACACAAAAAGCCTGTTGACCCGTTTTGGCATCTTCTCCAACGTTTATTCCGATAAACACGGCAACTGGTGGTTGAGCATTTCCTCGATTCGTGATACGAACCTATTTTACGATTACATTCCCTGCATCCGCATCAAACCTGTTAAGCGCATAGCCAAACTAGTGAGGCAGCCTCCAAAAAGATTTGGTAATCTTATATTCAAAAAAGTAGTTCACACTACCCTGGCTCATCAAAAGCGAATTGCAGTATACAATTTGACATTGAAAGGTAATGCGAATTACATTGCAAACGGGATTGTTGTGCATAACTGCGGCCGGGCAGGGCGTCCGCGCTTCGACAAGGGCGGCGTAGGGGTGCTCGTATGCGCGCCCTACGAGCTGCGGAACGCGAGGGACAAATACATTTTCGGCGAGCTGGAAGACATCTACTCGCAACTGTCCTCGGAACCTTCGCTTCGAGCCCACTGTCTTGCATTGGTTGCCTCCGGCTATTCCAAGTCATTCGAGGAGCTCTTCTCCTTCTTTTCCTCCACTTTGTACGCGCAACAGTACGAGAACACCGAGAAATTGCTGGGCACGGTCGAGAAAGTGGTGGCTGAACTCGGAAAAACGGAGTTTCTCAAGGAGAAAAACTCGAAGCTGTACGCCACTCCGCTCGGAAAAAGGGTTTCCGAACTATACATCGACCCCTTGAGCGCGTCAGCTTTTTTGAAGGCGATGAACTCCAACCTGTCGGAATTCTCTTTCTTGAAGGCGCTCCAGCAGGCGAGCGAGTCGCGGCCGCTCTTGAGGGTCAAAAAGAACGAGGAACAAAGGCTTTGGGACGAATGGTTTGCTTTGGATGAAGAGGACGAAGAAGAAGCTTTGGAAAGGCACAAGACCGCCAAAATGATGAACGCTTGGGCAAACGAGGCGACTGAAGAAGAAGTAATGAAAGAATTCGACACGCCGCCCGGTTCGTTGCACGCGCGCGTCAGGATACAGGAATGGCTGGCGTACTCGTTTTCGGAACTAGCCTTCCTGCTCAACCAGACAACCGCTTACGAGTTCGCCAAAAAGATGCACCGACGCATTAAGTACGGAGTAAAGGAAGAGCTTTTGCCTCTCACTTCCTTCCGGGGAATAGGCCGCGTCCGCGCGAGGAAGCTCTGGAATGCGGGAGCCCGCTCAAAAGAACAATACGAGGCGCTGGGCAAGGACGAAGTCAGGCGGATACTGAAAACGAGCGGGGACGAAGAGATACCCCCGGAACATTAATAAACGATAAGACGGTTTCTAATCGGATGAACAGGCTCGGCATCGCGGTTGTCCTCTCGTTAGTCTTGTTAGCGGCATCAACTCACGCGTTCGCCTCCTATCCCTCCGACAGACATGCGGCGATAATCAGGGAAGCAGCCGCGGATATGGGGTTCAGCGACGACTTCATAAAATGCCTTATCAGCGGGGCGGATTCAACTGACTGGGACGAGCTAAACTGGGATCCGGTAAGCGGCACGACAACAACAATGAAGTACAATTCAGCGCACCACTTTGACAGGCTTAGCCCAGACCCGACAGGCAACGACCCGGTAAGGAACGCAATGGCGTTCAAGGAAGGTCATGAATACCTGATAAGCGTGAAGGAAGAAATAGTGGGCGAACTGAAAGCGTGCCACACTGACTACAAGAGATACTGCACTGCTCTTGGAAACGCGCTCCACACGCTCCAGGACTTCTTCTCGCATTCCAATTTCGTGGACCTTTCCCAGCAGGACAAGAACACGGTAATGAACATGCTGACGACGAGTTCGGGCAAAGTCGAAATAAGCGGCGGGCAGGCGTCATCAAATGTCCCCAGCGGACTGAAACTCATGTACTTCGGCGGTGAAGGCGGCGACACCTACAAGCACGACGACTTCAACCATGACGCGGAGGGTCGCCCGAAATTCGACGAGGCGAAAGCCGCGGCAGTAAAGGCAACCGAGGAATGGCTCATCAACCTGCAGGTCCAACTGTTCTCTGCGGACGGGGTTGTTGACGGAGACAGGGACAACTTCGCCTACAAATGGGCGAACCTCATAGAGTACGAAAGCCCGTGGATAGGGGAATACGTGCCGAAGCACACGAAGGAAAACTACAAGGTCAGCCTTCTCGATAAAACTCCCGACAACCTGCTGAAGGCAAAAGCCGCAGACTCCATGGCATACATAAAGAGCACGTCACCGGAACTGGTGTCCACACTTGGTTCGGAAAAAATGAACATAATCATAATAGGCGTTGAAAAAGGCCGGAACCTGGCAGTAGGGATAGATTTCGGAAACGACAGGCTAGTCTCGGACGACCTGGCGCCGATAAAGGAACCGACGCTAATTTTGAGGACGACCGGCTGCGTCATAGACCAGCTATACAAGGCAGAAGACAAGAAGCGCGCTTTTGCGACACTGTTCAACAGGGAGCTGATGAAAGTGGAGGGCGTGGGCTTCATAAACGACCTCAAGGCGCAGGCGATAAACATTGCAATAAAGGACTGGTTCAAGGAAGGCGGGGAACTTCAGCCGACACTTGCGAAAACACAAACCACAAAAGTGCTCGTGAACAAGAAGCCGGCCCTGAAAATCGGCGAAAAACTTACAATAATACCCAGCGTGACCGGAGGCGTAAAGGGCTGCACAAACAGCAAGATTGCTTCGTTCAAGCCGCCGGCAAAGACCACCTACTCGCCGACTGCCGGCGTTTACTCGCAGCCGCCAAGCGCTTACCAACCGCAATCCATCTCGCCGGTCTACGCTCAAATCAGGATCCCGCAAATAGGTACGCGGATACAAGTGCCATCGATAGGGACTTCAATAGCGGTCCCGACAATAGGGACTTCAATACCGGGAAGCAGAACTATACGCTCGCCAATTCAGGCGCCGATTGCAATGGGCGTCAACAGAGGCATAACCGTGAAGCTGGGCTTGCCAGTGCGGGGGATAATACTCTCCACCCCGGCTTTCAGAAGATGATGTATTATATGCAATTGAGAATATTCGCTGCTGTCGCCGTCGCGCTCATACTATTCGGGTGTCTCGCCAGCCCTCAGCAGGCCACGCCTTCAGCGGAGGCAACGGCCACGCCAGTTGTTACGGCAACGCCCACTCCAACACCTGAACTTGAAGAACAGGCGAAAAAAGAATTGGCAGCGGAAGAGAGCGAAGACACGGCGATAAAAATGAATTCGGAAGTCTACGCCGCAATGGTCGAAGCGGGCATACCGGACGCGCTGGTAGACATCAGCGAAGACAGGATAGTCATCGGATTCGTTTTGCCAGCAGACATTCCGAAGGAAAACGCGCTCGGCTACGTTGCCGGGTTGGCCGGCGAAGCGCTTCCGGAATCAAAAACAGTCGTAGTGCAGTTGTTCGGCGACGACGGCAAGGCGCTGGAACAATACGAGACGACCCCGGCGAAGATAAAGGCGGCTGCAGAATCCGGCGACGCCGCGAAGCTGCTTTCTGAATCGAAGGTCAAAATCGGGTAGTTTGAACAACCGAGTCCCTTTTAAAACATGTCCGTCCATAGTAAAAAAAGAGGTACGATTAAATGGGAGCACGTCCCAGAAAATGGAAAAAAGCAGGAAGAATGCGCTGGAAATGGGTCAAGAAGCGACGCAGACGCCTGAAACGCAAACTCAAACGCAGAGTCGGAGAACTCTAGTGTACGCGTGACGCGAAAAAAAATTACAAGGCTAGCTGCAGCATAAAACAAAAAAGGCGCGCTAAAACTCGGCCAGTTTTGACTGGATACCGTCGTCAGCTGCAGCTCTGTGCACTCGCAAGGCATGATATGCCTTCCATCGTTCATACATGTCCGACCTGTCCGGGCATTTGCGCGAGGTCACGAAGCCGAACAGTGAATAAAGGTAAAGCCGATCCATTTTGAAAGGGACCCTGCATTCGAGGCCGAGAAAACAGATTATTTCGTCATCGGTTTTTCCTTCGTCACGCTTCTCGCGGGTAATGCGGGTTATTTCGTTTTGGCCGTATTTCGATTTCCTATACAAGTCCACGATTCCCTTGATTACGCAGCCTTGGCCCGCGTGCGCGATCAAATTGCACATCTGGCAGATTGTGACCAAATTAGCCTCTGAATTGTTCGCATGGTTGCCGTTCACATGGTGCACTACCTGGTACTTTGGCGACGCATAGCCGCAATACCTGCACGCAAACCCGTCGCGGCGAAGGATTTTTTCCCGGAGGACGTTCCATTCCCGCTTGCCCGCCGCATCCTTCTGCGAATAATCGCGCCAAGTGTCCGAGGGCGCATACGAAACAACCAGCTTCAAAAAACGGGCCAAAGTCAGTCACTACTCTTTTGAAACACGCTCTTTTTTCTTGTATCTTCCGCGCCTATGTAATTTCTCGAGGCGGGTGAAAACTTCCTTGGCTTTCGGATTCGTTTTCTTGTAACCTTCCGAAAAAGCGGTGAAGCATTTTTCAGGAACGATTTCCTCGAAGACGTGCAGGTCAGTGGCGAAATCCTCCTGCTTGTGCGACACGTAAGACAAACCGAAATCTATTGCCACAACACCGTCAGGAGAAACCAGAAAGTTGGAGGTCGTAAGGTCGCCGTGCACTATCTGCGCGGAGTGCATCTTGCCCACAAGTTCGCCGGTCTCGCGGCAAAGCCTTTCGGAAAACTCCCAATCAGTCCGCGGTTGTTGTAGACAGTTGGAAGCGATGATTTCAAGGAAATCATCGCAAAGCTCCGAACAACCGCTTCGCTCAAGGCAGTCTTTCAACGGAACGCCGTTGATTTTCTCCAGGACAATCTTGTCTCCGGTTTCCTCGAGAACCCGCGGCACCCGTACAATGCCTTGAAGCTTCCTCAAAATCCGCGCTTCCCGCCTCGTCCTTCGCTTCCTCAACAACAAATCCAATTCCTTCAGCCTGTAGCCCTTTGCAAGGCGATGCTTCACTACCCCGCCTTCGCTTTCAAACAAGACCGCTTCCGCGCCCTGTGCTATTTTCCTCATGGGAAACATAATGAACCCGGAGACTTTAAAGAAAACCGTTCACGGAACGTGAACAAAAAGTTTATAAAACATGAACAATATGTTCATAATTCATGAACGACTTGCTTTCATCCGCAGGGAACCTTACCGCAACCGAAGAACGCCGAAGGCTTTTGAGGGCGGCGATTGGAAAAAAGGAAAACATCAGGGTAGGCCAGCTTGCAAAGGATGCGAAAACAAGCAAAGGGCTCGCTTCCGCGTATGTGAAGGAACTCCAACGCGCAAAAATAATCGTCAAAGGCAAGGCCGGGTTCAATTTGAACGACTGTTTCCTCACAAGGCAGGTCAAAAGACTGGAAAACATCTCCCGCATAGACGCGGCAGAACTGAAAAAACTGAACCCGAAGACGATTATACTTTACGGCTCTTGGGCGGAAGGGACGAACACGCGGGAAAGCGACGTGGACTTGTGCGTTGTTTCAAGCAAACCGATACCCGAAAGCAAGATAGCGACGGTTTCGGGGGAGATGTCCCGGAAAATCGGAGCCGAAGTGCACATACTGCTGATGGACGAAGCGAAAAAGGCCTCGCTGAAAAACAACAGCACGGGGTTTTATTATAACCTAGCGTACAAGTCAATACTGCTCGAAGGTGAACGGTTTGAGGCTTGATTTCCACGAATGCGAGGAAAAAGGACTGCTGCGGCCGGCTCCGCCGTCAAAGGAAAACGCCGGCAAAAGCATCGAGAAAGCGAAAGCGCTCGTTGCAGAGGCGGAAAGCGACTACAACAACAGGACATTCAGCTCGTGCCTCCTTCTCTCGTACGGCGCAATGTTCCACTCCGCGCGTGCCTTGCTGCTTAAGGACGGCTACCGGGAAAAAAGCCACGCCTGCATCGGCCGCTATCTGGAGGAAAAATACGTTAAAGCTGGAAAACTCGAACAAAGGTGGGTGGACCTGTTCGACCGGTTCCGGGACCTGCGCCATACGGACTTATACGACCTCGAATTCCGGGCCGGCATCAGGGAAGCCGGAGACTCCCTTGCCACCGTCAAAATATTCGTTGAAAGGATGAAAAAACGGGTGTAAGCCGCTATGATTATCAAATGTCTTGGTCTCGAATGCACCGCCCATACATGGGGCGCGTCAGTAGTGGACGACAAGTGCAACGTGCTTTCAAATGAAAAAGCCAGCTTCAGCTCCAAGGAAAAGGGAATGGTCCCGCGGGAAGTCTTGGAGTTTCACAAACAAAACCGCGACAGCGTGGTTGAGAGCGCTTTGGTTGAGAACGTGGATTTGATTGCCGTCTCGCAGGGACCGGGCATAGGAACGATGCTGCACGAGGGAATAGAGTACTCTAAAGCGTTGGCGAAAAAACTCAAAGTACCCCTGATTGGAGTCAACCACGTCATCGCGCACTTCGAGATAGGGTGGAAAAAGTGCGGCGCGGAAGACCCGGTTATCTTGTATGCTTCCGGGGGCAACACGCAGATTCTGGTTTTTGAAAGGGAAGTTGCGTTTGGCGCAAGCAGTTGGAAGCGATGGTCGCAAGGACCATCGCAAAGCTCAACTCGAACGATTTGCTCAGGATACCAAGTTGTTGGCGAGACTTTGGACATCGGCTTGGGAAACCTGCTGGACAAGTCTGCCCGGTTTTGGGGTTTGGGTTTTCCCGGCGGGCCGCTCCTGTACGAGCTTTCGCTCAAGGGAAAAAACTTCGTGGACTTGCCGTACAACGTCAAGGGAATGGACGTCTGCTTTTCAGGGTTGTACACCGACTTCACCCGCAAAGCGCAAAGCCATACCAAGGAAGACATGGCTTTTTCTCTGCAGGAAGTGGCTTTCGACATGGTGTGCGAGACAGCAGAAAGGGCGTTGGCGCACTACGGAAAGAAAGAATTGCTTTTGGCCGGCGGCGTCTGCTGTTCAAAAACCCTGCAGGAAAAAGCGAGGAAAATGTGCAAGGAAAGGGGAGCGAAGGCGCTCATACCCGACAACTCTTTCCTGTCCGACAACGCGGCCATGATAGCGTGGACTGGCCTGTTGGCGAAAAGGGCGGGACAGAAACCTTTGGCCGCCACCGCGAAAGCGGAGCCGCAATGGCGGCCCGAGGAAGTGGCGATAAAGTGGCGGTAACCCAAAAGCCGAAACAAGCTCTGGCAACTGGTAAATCCAAAGGCTTATTAATTCATTAAATTATTAAAATAATAGAGGTGAGGATGGAATGGTATTTGCAAACGTCAACGTCAACGGCCAAATCACGCTGCCCAAAGAAATCCGGAAAAAACTGGACATTGAACCCGGAAGCACTGTCGAAATTGTAGAGAAAAACAACGGCAGGTTTGAAGTCAAAAAAGCGGTGATAATCGAAGCCGAATCGTTAAAAAAACTGGCCGAGCTGGCTAAGCGCAAAGGCATCACCCATGCCGAATTGGTAAAAGCATGCCGTGAAATCGGAGAAGAAACCTATGCTGCAGAATACGGCGACTAAACGATTGTTTTTAGACACCAACGTCTTGGTCGCCGGCTCCTTCGCATTGCAACCGAACCACGAACTGCTGTTCAATTACCCTGCAGACAAACTGACAAATGAATACGCCGTAAAGGAATACAGGCGAGTTTTGGCCAAACAAGGCGTTTTGCCGCACGATACGGAAAACGCGTTGAGTGAAATCAGGAAAAAAGTCAGGATCCTGCCCACACCGCAGAAACAAGAGTTCGAAAAAATCAATCTGACTGACAAGTCCGACCGGCCCATGGTCTGTTCCGCTATGAAAACAAACTCCGTCCTCGTCACTAACGACCTGCGTACTTATCAGGAGGCTCAAAAATACGTTACAGCAAGAACGCCAAAAGAAATCCTACAAGGTAAAAACTGATGTTTGTCGAAAAGGCGTAAGTTTGCCGCGCGAGTCAGAAAAAGCGCGCGAATCAAGCAGGCGCGACAACAGCCGAACCCTTGAACTCCTCAATGACGTTGAAGATTTCCTTGTCTACTATGGGGCCGTGCCGCAGGATTTTCGGTTCAACGCCCTGAAGGTCTAGAACAGTTGACGGAGGACGGTTCTGCAGGTCGCCGCCGTCGATAATCAGGTTGACCTTGTCCCTGAAAATTGCCTTGACGTCTTCTATTGTGTAAAGCGGGTCGGTGCCGGAAATGTTAGCTGAAGTGGTGGTAATGGGTTTGTCAAGCTCCGCGACAATGGCGCGGCCCACATCGCTGCTAGGAATCCTGAACGAAACGCCTTTGGCACTTAGAGATTTCGCCAGACCGCAGTTGGGCTTCATCGGGACGACCAAGCTGAGCGGGCCCGGCATGAACGCGTCCATCAAATGCTTAGCCAGCTCGCTTATTTCCGCGTACTCCTCAATCATGTACTTGTCGCTGACCAGAATTGGCAACGCTCTTTCGGCAGGGCGCTGCTTCACCTCGAAAACCTTCCGTACAGCTTCATCATTGGTGGCATCAACTGAAATCCCGTAGGACGTCTCCGTAGGCATTATGATTATGCCGCCCTGAGCCAGCACGTCGGCAGCCTCGTCCACTATCTTAGCAGCGAGAGTGCGGTTTCTTCGTATTTCAGGAGTCAAGGACAATATCTTGCCGAACGAAAGTTTCTTCATAGCCTTCCCTCTGTACACTGAACAAAGTAAATTCCTGTTGGTTTGCTTCCGCGTATATAGCAAGTGACGCAAATTTTATACAAATAAGCGCCGCTTACTATAGCTTGCCGCGAGGATATAAAAACCTGTCTTTATGGGGTCAATTCACAGAACTTACCAGCTCAAAATCGAACTCGGCGTCAGGAACCTTTTTGGAAAACCGAACGGCAACCCCGACGGAGCTTTCCGTCAGTCGTCCAGAAGACCGACGGCAACAACCGCTCCAAAGGCTTGGGATTGACGCGGGGTTCAAAAACAGGCCTACTGAAACTTGCGCGTCCTGCGTTGACGCAAACGTTCTCTGTTTTCCGGCGGATGGAGGATTTGCGTAGCGGCGTGTTCAAGTTAGGTGTTGATGATAATGCGTTGGGTTCAATTTTGACCCGAGTTTCGCAAACTCGGGTGTTAAGATTGGCGCTTTCATGGTGGGTGGCCTCCAAATTCCCAAACTGGTCTAGAATGGGTTTTGGAGCCATTACACCGTGAATTCTTAAAGGGTTTTAGAGGGCGGAAAACCCGAACACCCTACTTCTTTTTTCGTTTTTTGCGGGCGGTGGTTACCATGCTAGCATATGGCCATCAGCTTGTTTTCAGCGTTTTTCCGATGTCTTTCAAGTCATAGCAGTAGACCCGCTTGCCTTGGTGTTCGCTTATTTTTTGTTTGAAGGTTTTGGCGAAGATTGCAAAAGCTTCGGTTCGGTCACGGTTGTGCCATTGGAGGGCGCCTGTTTTCTCGCTTAGTTCCTTCGCTATTTCGCGGGCGTCGGCGTTGTTTTTCCACTTGCATTCAGTGAAGAGTGCTTGCTTTGTTTTATTGTTTAGTCCTACCAGGTCTATTTCGACTTTTTTTCTT
>JACROM010000107.1 GCA_016214445.1 Microcaldota archaeon | reverse complement strand
TAGTGCATTACTTTGGAAGCGGTCACCCCCTAAAACCACCGTAGCGTTCCCGAAACACGACGACTCCCGGAAGCGGCCTACTTCCTCAGCTTGAAGAACCACACGGCAGCTGCCAAAAGCAACAATACCCCCACAGCCAGCGCCGCCTGCTTCGGGTCCGAAACAACTACAACCAAACCGGTCTGCGGCGAAACCGGTTCCTCCGCAGCCTCAACCTGCTCGGAAGCTACTGCAACAGGAACACCCGCCTTCTGCACATTTAGCGAAGGCTTGGAAGGCTGCGCCGGAGGCAACATGAGCTCGAACTCATAGGAGGCGTTGATTATCCCGGCGGTTTTGGTCCCGACGCCGCGCAAGTCCAGTTTTACCGGATAAGTTCCTGTTGCATCGGAGGGGATTTTCCACTCTATCCCGAACGAAGTGTTGCTTATGGGCGTAACCACCTTGGGCGCTACAACATCATACCATTCCCGAGGTATGCCCAGCAAAGTGATGTTAAGGTAGCGCAGATAACCGGTATAGTAGGATGAGATTATCACTTCGCTCTTTTCCTGCTTCGACAGGTCGATCTTTAATTGCTTCGGCAGGTCGTAGAAGACGAACACGTCCTTGCCGGAACCGCCGCCTCCCCCGCCGCCGGTTGCACCGGAAGAAGACGAAACCGAACCGCCGCCACCGCCTGCTGCAACAGCCCCGCCGCCTCCGCCACCTCCTGAAGAACCGCCGCCGCCCGAACTTCCGCCGGAAGGCGCCGGAGTGGGCGTTGGAACAGGCTGCGGTTGGGCCGCCAGCATGTAAGGAGTCTGGGCGGAAACAATCCTGCCGCAAACAACCTTCGAAGTTGTGTTGCGGGAAGACGTTATGTTAACCCATGAGTTTGAAGAACGGTTGTACTCGTAGACCGCAAAAGTTTCCTCCTGCATGTTGTTAAGGAACGAAGAATAGTTGAAGCACAGCTCCATGGACGCGTTGGAGGTGATGTTGACCTCGTAGGCGGACAGCGCTGAAACTGCCGAAGGAACGTTTTGGGCCACGATGATGGAAACGTTGTTAAAGGTGGCGTTCGCTGCCGAGGAAGAATTGAAGGTTATGGAGGTTTCATTGGAAACAACTGCGGTTATCGTTTCGTTTGCCCTTATAGGAATCGTCTGGTTGTTTGAAGAGGAGGCGTTGATGCGGAGTTCAATTTCGTAATAAGGAGTGGTGTTTCCATTGCCAGTCGTGTCATTCGCGAACCAACGGTAGCGGTAGGCGCCTGGACTCAAGTCGTAGAGCGCGTTCCAGTAATAGCATGAAGACGTGCGCTCGTACGCGTGGTTGGTGTCAGCCGCAACTTCGCACAAGCTCCCGGAAGACTGGCGGACTGAACCGTCAAATTCAAGATAGCCCGCGCTGAGGTTGAAGCTGTCTCTCCAAGTAACGTTAAGCCAGTAGGTTGCGTTCGGCGCGTGATAAAGCGGGCTTTGGAGCGTTGTTATGCTGTAGTATTGGGGCGGCGTCGCGTCCCTGACTTTCTTCCGTTCCATAAGCGAAGTACCATGCTCCAAGCTGGTCGGGTGTAAAAAATGAGCCGTTCAACGTCGCGTTTGTGGAAGAAGACACTAAGTGCTGGTCGGTGACTCCGTCGTAATAGGTGACGTTTATCGTAGCGGGGAATTCAGACGAGAGGTTTTGCACTGTGCCGTTCAGGTATATACGCACGTCTGGGTTCGCTTTGTTTACGGTATACGTTTCGGTCTGCGTCCGGTTGTAGTTGCCAGCGGAGTCGAAAACATGCCAAGAGTAGTTGTGCACTCCTGCTGCCGGGGAACGGTTGACAACGGCGGAAAAAACTGAACCGAGTCCCGCGGCGGAGTGATTGACGCCGTCGAGCTCGAGCGAAACGTTGGCCGCTTCGCCAACCCAGCTGGAATTAAAGCGATATGTCTGGTTAAGAGAGTAGTTTTGAGGGGACGAAGGGCTGACAACGGTGCCGTTATACGTCGGCGGCGCTAAGTAGAGGGTAAAGAATATCGTTTGTTGTGAATAGTGGCCCAAGGAATCGTTCGCGTAGACTGTAATATTGTGGTAGCGTAGATTGGAGACGCTGACAGAAAGATTTGCAGTAAAATAGCGCAAACTTCCTTCTAATGGTAGCGTAACGTTTTGGCCGCCGTCAACGCTGTAAACCGCCCACCGTGTCCCGACGACAGAGTCGGTAATAGCGAAGTCAAACGGGATTGTCTGGCGGTTGTACGACGCGTTTTGAGGGTTCGCTATAAGAATTAACGGCGGCGCGGTGTCTACCGCGAAGTAAATAGTCTGGTTGCTTGTTTTAGCGAGCTCGTTCTCAGCGAGCGCGGAAAAACTGTGGAAACCATCTGGAACAGCGGTTATGATGTTGAAACCGCTGCAGTTTGCGCAGGCAGTTGCGCTTGCCTGCCAGTCAAAAGAATACCTGATGACGGAAGCTGGCGAAGTTGAAGCCGCAGAAAAGAGCAACGTTTGTTGGTCGTACGTCGTGTTTGCAGGGCTCGTTATTGAAACGTTCGGCACGGGATAGAACCAGTTCATTATTCTGCCCATCAGCGCGTTCCTGTCTGCAGCGTCAGCTATTGCCTCAAAACCGAAAGACAAGTAGACCGTCTTGAAAGTGCCATTGTCGTAGCGCACCCCGCCAGATCCGCTTGACAGCACTACTGGAAATTCTGAACTCGCGTTTTTATAGTACGCTTCCGGTTCAGCGCGAATCTCGATCGGCCGCGTGGCGTTCCTGTCGTATTGAAATATCGACACCGCGCCACTCAAGGGGTCTATTTCGCTCGGCCAGTTTTGGTTGCTGGCGCCGCTACCGCCTGAAATCCTTATGTTCAAACCGTCGGAGATAACATCGCTTGAAGTGCCGTTCAATGCATACAGGTCGGTGTCATCTTGCACGTGTATGGCGCGCAGGTAGTTGGTGTAAAAATCGTTGTAGCCGCTCACGTCCTGCCCGGAAATAAACAGTTTCCCGCCAGAGTTTAGGTACCGCATAAGCTTCTGTTGCATTCGCTCATCTAGCCCCGAATAAGCCTGTTCCCACACTATCGCCTTGTGACTTGATAACAACGAATAAGGCGGAATGATGAGGTCGTAGGAAGTGGAGAAAGGGGAGAAGGTGTCAAACTGGTAGCTGTTGTTGGAAAGAGCCCTTGCGTGGGAGTAAGAGAAGTTGTACGAGGCGTAGCGGATAGTTCCATTCATCAATAATACTTTATTTGTTTCCGGCATTATCGTTGAAAACTCGGAGAAACCCCCACTATAGTTGTTTCCAGCGTTGTCTCCGGCAGACAGAGAAAGGCGATAGTCTGCTCGCTCGCCCGTGCTCCAGACGTTGGCGTATGCCGAATCATTAGCGCCTCCGTCGTAATGCAAGCCGTCATCAAATAAGTCTATTACAGCAACGTTTGAGCCATTGGAATAGTTTATTTGCGCCCTGGCGAAGCTCACCCCACTTGCGTCAACACTAGTGTCATCTTGAACCCACGCGGTTATGGTTATGTTCCCGCCAGGCTGAACCTCGCCCAAGTCTATGTAATTGAGTGACATCCATGGCGGCCCGACGTCGGTGGTGTTAACGTAAAATACCGTACTGTTTAACGACGAACCACCCCCTGCGGCGGTGCAATTCACTGAAAACCTGTAAAACTCGCTGGAATTAGTAGTGAAGAGTCTGGGATAGGGATAGGTCCAGTGGCGGGTATTGCCGCTGTTCGGGTCGCGGTCATTCTGCATTAGCGTATAGTTGGCTTCCTCGCAGGCTTGGCCGCATCGCACGAGTTGGTAGTAGCAAGACGCGTTCAAGTTTGTCTGTACATTCAAGTAAAGCTCATTTGATCGCAAGAGGCTGTTGTTCAGAGGATTGTAGATTATAATGTCCGGTGCAGGCGCGGGGGTTGGAGTGGGCGAGGGCGTTGGCGAAGGAGAAGGCGTGGACGGGGAGGAGGTATTAATTATGTAGGTTATTTGAGCACTATTTAGGAGAATAGAAGCCAGAACGCTGCCTCTCGGGGAAACAAAACCCGCTTCTACGGACGTAGTCCAGTCTGCTCCAGACGCTGTGTAGGCGTAAGCATAGCCAGCTGTTGCGGGGCCGGTTGCTGAAGAGAAGCGTGGCGTGGCCTGGTCACCATAGCTTACGTCAAACGCGAAGGCCCCAAGGCTAGTTTCAGCTGTGTTAGTGTACTCCGGTATCCATATTGTCTTGGCACCTGTGGGATCTGTTTGACCATAAGATATTCCACCGGAAGTAAACTGGATATCCGCTGTTCTAGGACCATAAGTATAGTTAACAAAGTTGTGCGTGGTGTTGTACGCGACGCCGGCTGAACCAGATGCGACCTCTTCTACATACCCATTATAACCTTCTTCGAGGTTGTAGATGAAAACCCCGCTTGAACAGGCGACGTTAACATATGAAGCATCAATTGACAAATTTGCGCCGTTACCGTTAGTTATGTGGTATGCGTACCATTGCGACATTTGCCCACTCACATTGCTAGGCCCGAGTGTTACGGGCGCAGCAAGTCTGATCCTATTGCTCGCGAGTGATTGGTTAATCGAGAGGTCGGTGCCGTTCACAACTGGCCCTAGGGTTGGGCACTGAGCCGACGAATTATAGGCCCTAAGATAGAGCCTTGAAGTAAGGCTGAAGTACGGGAGGGTTGTTAGATAGGTAGCCGTGGCGTTGCTGTTCGGGGCATAATACGGCGCGAAGTATCCGTCTGAACGCGGGTAGAATATGGTTCCAGTCGAGCCGCTTCCTGCCGTAGCATTGTCTGTAATATAGTAGAAGACATCAGTTCTAGCTGAGCCAAAATCGAAAGCAGAGCCTAAGCCGGATGAAACGCGCACAAAACTAAGGCCGACTGTTTGCGTGTCAGTTGAAGATGTCGGGAAGTTGCGCTCACCAGTCGAAATGCTCAAGGTATCGTTTGCAGGTGAAGGAGAAGGAGTGGCAGTGACGTCATCTAAATAAAACAACAGCCTGAACTCGTTTATTCGGCCTTCATCCGCGCCTGCCCCATCGTAAACACTCAAAGTCCAGTTTCCTGCAGGCGACTGGTTGATTAAATAATCTAGAGTGCCGCTGGCTGATGCGGATTCGTTCTCGTACCACCTAACCAGATTGTCGGCGCTTCCTCCAGAATAGCGGTGGAGAACAATCTGGGTGTTATTAGGCGACACCAGCGTTACAGCAAGGTCACCTATCCACGTGTGGGTTATATTGACGAACGTCCGAAGCAGCCTTATGCTTCCGCTCTGGTTTTGAGGTACGTTGATGCTTACGGAACTCGTGTTGTAATCCCTTACGGGAACGGCGGCTCTAATGTAGTAAGCAGCTTGAGCGGTGTTTGCCGGAGGTTGTGCTACACAAAACGGCGAATTAATTCCGCGGTTTGAGTGGAACTCCGCGCATAGCTGCCGCAGGTGCGGCGTGCCATCCGTTAGGTTGGCGTTGTCGTCGTCCGCCACAATCATGTTGCTCGCGTAATCTGAAAAACTTTGTCCATGCATCCGCATAGCAGATACCAAAAGCATTGTTGTGAGATTCGATCCTATTGCCGCGCTCAAATTCCATAGTGCGCCAGCGAATATCCGCCCGTCATCATGCGGCTCGCCAGTACGATTACTGTAACGCAACGTATTGTTCAGGTAGCGGATTGGCGACGGGAATATTTCCTCGCCTATCATCGAGTCGTTCGTTATTGTTGCTGCAACGTAGTCGGCAGCGCCCTCGTGGACGGCCCAGTATTCACTGTTTGTTATGCCAACGCCCCTGTAAAGCGTTAATATGACGTTATGGGTGTATTCGTGGTAGATTATGTCACTTCCCAACGACGTTGCTTCACACCCGCCGCCCGCGCCGAAGAAAACAATGCGCGTTCCGCCGGATGCATACGCGTTGCAGTAATCTGGATAGGCGACCGTAGCGAGCATTTGAAAATTCATTTCAGTGACATTAAATCCCAGGAAAAAACCGCGGACAAGGTTGGTGTGATAAAAAACGTTAGTCTCTTCCTTCCTGTAGGACCGATCCGACTCGTTCCAGCTCCAGTTGTGCGCTGCGGGTACTGCCAAGTTGACCGAATGGTTAGATCTTGCCTGGGCTGCGTTCTCTACGCTCGCGAAAGGACCGCCCAAGCCGGAGTACAGGGTGACGTTTCCGCTCAAGCCAGTTACCGTGAAAGCTCCGCTTGAGTTTGTTGTTGTGTTGTTGCCGCCTGCAGAAACATTCTCGTACGCTATCGCAACGTCTTGCGCCGGCCGTGAAGGGTACTTCGGGTACACCGAGCCAGTAACGTAGCCGGAAACTGTTGAACTCAAAGTATTGTTTTCTCTCTTCAATACTCTGCCTGTTTGCGCGTCTAAAAAGTAAGTCAGTTCCGCCATTTTTTCCAGAACGAAAGGAAACTCTATCTTCCAAGCAAAACGGTAATCGAACCCGTTCTCTCTTTCCAGAGGCATGACTACCAGTGAACTGGTTTTAGGGGGCGCGCCTGCTTCTTTTTCAAACAACGCGCTTGCCTCTTGGGACGACAGGACAACAGAGTTGGAGGGCGAAACATCGGGATACTCGCGGGAGTCAACCAAAACAAGTTTGCCATTTTTTGCAACGTTAGTGGTGTGCGCCCCGTAAACCGGAACCCCGCGATAATATTGGGCCGAATAACCGTAATCGAAACCGCCTGCGGAAACCTTCTCCGAAGGCAACCTGTATCCAGAGAGCATATCCGGCGATTCCGATAAACCTGAAAAGTATTTTCGCTTGTGGACCCCGTTTTCGGTTGTTTCAACGACCTCGGTCGAACCATCAGCGTACTCTTTAACAGACAAAACCTGCACATCACGCACGGCAAACGCATCATTTTTGCCAGCATAAACAAAAGCCGGCAACAATAGCGAACAGACTGCCAAAATGACAATGAATCTGAAAACCCGCACCCTCGTCCCCCTCTAATAACTACTTAACTATCACCAAATTGAGCCGAAACCCCTTTTTAAATGCAACCATGTAGTAGTTACAGGCGCGCATTCCATGCGTCAGCCATTTCCTGCCTAACGTCAACCAGCAGGATTTCCAGGTCACCGCCAAAAGAGCGGATTTCTTCGAGCATCACTTTCGCGGAATCCTCGAAAGCCAAACCGCCTACGCCCGTGCCCATGCCCGGCATCGCTATCCGCTTGAACCCTTGTTTTTTCGCTTCCTCAAGTGCAGCGCGCACTGCCATGCGGACGTTCTCCAAGGTGGTTTTTCCGGGCACTTCCATGGTGGGGGAATGGATGATTCTGAACTTCAGGTCGCCGCCAGTGGTTGTTACTGCCGAACCTATTGGAATAGGCGCCTTGGCCATGGCTTCCTTCTCTATCTCCTGGCCTCCTCGCCTGCGGATTACGCCTGCCAGCCCGCCGCCCATGGCTCCGTAGGAGTTAGCGGGGTTTACGATGGCGTCGGCGGTAACGTCCAGTATACTTCCCTGCGATACGCTTGGTTTCATCTCCAACAACACACACGAACAGAAGAGCAATCAAAATAAGCAACAGCAACGCGATTGCGGCGTGCGGAAGCGCTTCGCCAGGCAGCCTCTGGGCCGCCAAGCTCACCACCAACGAGAAAGCCACCATAAGATAGAAAGCGGAAAAAGCAACGCTCTTTGCCCCTTCGGCCAGCCACTCCATCAAATGCAAACTATTGCCCTGCTTTTTCATCCTCTTCCACAACCTCGTTTATTTCGTCAATCAACTTCGCTACTTGCTCGTCGCTAAGCCCATGAGCTTTTGCGCCCTGGCCTATGTTCTCGGAAACAGCAGCAGCGCAACCGAAGCAATGCAGGCCATGCGCAAGGAAAACCCTGACAGCTGAAGGGTGCTTGGCCAGCAAATCGTTGATTGGCATCTCCGTCGTTATCCTTTCCATGTGAACAGTATTATGGCTTAAGACATTTAAATCAAGGCCTGTAAATGCTAAAAACAGGAAAAAGGGAAAAGAACAAAACTGAACACATAGAAACAATTATTAATGCGTTGAGGAATAGGAATGTTGTCAATTACACCCCTATTGGGTAGAACACGTATGGATCCGAGATATGACGAAATAATGAGGAGAAACAACACAATAGACTTCAGCAACGTCTCCGAGGAAGACAAGGCGCTGATGGAGTTCCTGAAGCAGAGCAGCCCCAAAATCTACGTGGTCGGCGCAGGAGGCTCCGGGTGCAACACCCTCGCGAGGATGAAGGAAGTCGGAATATTCGACGTCACGTTCATAGCCATGAACACCGACGCGCAGCACCTGCTACGCATTCCTGCGGACAAGAAAGTGCTGCTCGGCAAGAACAAGACAAGAGGACGGGGCGCTGGCTCCAACCCGGAAATCGGCAAGGCAGCTGCTGAAGAGAGCGAACAGCAGATACGCGAACTCTTCAAAGACGCCGACCTAGTTTTCGTGACATGCGGACTCGGCGGCGGAACAGGAACAGGCGGAGCGCCCATAATCGCAAAAGCAGCAAAGGACGCCGGAGCCTTGTGCGTCGCAGTTACAACCCTTCCGTTCACTTCAGAAGGCTCCAAGAGGATGAGGAACGCACTTGAAGGCCTGGAAAACCTGAAGAAGGAAGCCAACACCACCATATCCATCCCCAATGACAAGCTGCTGTACTTCGTGTCGGACCTGCCGCTCAACGCTGCATTCAAGACAGCGGACATGGTTCTCGCAAATGCGGTGAAAGGAATAAGCGAACTGGTGACGAAGCCCGGCTTGGTCAACCTCGACTTCGCTGATGTTCGCACCATACTCGAAAAAGGCGGGCAGGCCATGATAGGTTTGGGCGAAGTAAGCAAACCCGACCACCAGAACAGGGTAATAGAGGCAGCTGAAAAAGCGGTTTCCTCGCCTCTTCTTGACCTCGACATAGGCGACGCGGACCGCGCGCTCATAAACATAACGGGCGGCAAGGACATGACGCTTGGGGAAGCCGAAGCCGCAGTCAACGCCATATCATCGAGGATGTCGAAGGACTCGCACGTCATATGGGGCGTCACAATAGATGACAACCTGGAAAAGAACGCCGTGCGCGTTTTGGCGGTCATCTCGGGCATAAAAGGCGGGCCGATGCAGCAGAACAAAACCCAGGCAGAAGACCTAGACTTGGAGTTTGTGTAAAAACATGAACATAGGCGAAAAGATAACGGAATTCATCAAGCAGTCCGAAAGAGTGGTAGCAGTAACGCACAAGCCGCGCGGGCCAGAATACACGCAGATGGCGTTCATCACCGCGCTCGGAATAACCATAATAGGCATGATAGGGTTCGTCATCAACATAGGCGCCCACTACCTGAGGTAATGAACGTGTTGCTTGCTTACAGGGTAACCTCAGGACAGGAAAACATAGTTGCTGACCTGCTTTCCGAAAAGATCAAGAAAGTGAAGTCGCCAGTAAGCGCCATACTGGTCTCCAACAAGCTCAAGGGATACATCATAGTGGAGAGCCCGGACGAGGTGGAGGCCAAGAAACTTGTAGCAAATGTGCCGCACGTAAAAAGCGTACTCAACAAGCCCATTGCATTCGACGAAATAAAGGAAATGATAGAGAGCAAGCCGCAGGAAGTCCTGCTGAACAAGGGCGACATGATAGAAATCACTTCCGGGCCGTTCAAGGGCGAGAAAGCCAAGGTCATCCGCATAGACCAGGACAAGGAAGAAGTGACTGTAGAACTCGTAGAGGTTGCCGTGCCCATACCAGTCACCCTCAAGACGGGCACCATCAAGGCACTCCCGTCGAGCAGCACGAACTGATAAAAAATGAGGACTCACTACGCCGGGCAAGTGGACGACAAGCTTGACGGAAAAACAGTCAAGCTAGCGGGCTGGGTGCACGAGACGCGCGATTTGGGCGGAATACTTTTCATACTGTTACGCGACCGCACAGGCATCTCGCAGCTCACCATAAAGAAGAAGGAAACGCCGGAGCTAGCCGAGAATGCTAAACACTTCGTCAAGGAGACCGCCATAATGTGCGAAGGCAAGGTAACCAAAAACAAGCAGGCGCCCAAGGGAGTGGAAATACACCCGACAAACATCACCATGGCGGGCAAAGTCTACAAGAAAGTGCCACTTGACGTGACGGACAAGGTGCCGGCCGAGATAGACACACGGCTCGACGCACGCTTCATAGACCTGAGAAGAGCAAAACCATCAGCAATAATGAGGGTGCGCGCTACCGCTCAAAGCGCCTTCCGCGAAAAACTCATGGAACTCGGTTGCCAGGAAATCAACCCGCCCACCATAGTGAGCACCGCAACAGAAGGCGGAGCCGACCTTTTCCACGTGCAATACTTCGAAAAGGACGCTTTTTTGGCGCAGTCACCGCAACTCTACAAACAGCTGGCGCTGGTTGGCGGGATGGACCGCGTTTTCATGATAACAACGATTTTTCGGGCCGAGAAACACAACACTACAACTCACTTGAACGAAGTCACCCAAATGGATGCGGAAATCTCCTTCACCGACGACGAAGGGGCGATGGATGTTCTGGAGAAAACGTTTCTCCACATACTCGAAGTTGTCTCGAAGGAAAGGAAGGAAGACCTGAAGCTTTTGGAAAGCGAAGTCAAACCGTTGAAGAAAATCAAGCGCTTCACCTACGACCACGTCCTTGAAAAACTGAAAGGCGAATACGATGTGGAGTGGGGGCACGACTTCCCCAAGGAAGCGGAACAGAAGATGCCTTCGCTTTTGGGCGAAGAGGCTTTCTTCATCACGAAATGGCCGACCCAAGTCCGAGCTTTTTATTCCATGCCGTTCGAGGACGAACCCAAGAAATGCAGGGCTTTCGACTTGATGTACAAGGGACTGGAGATTTCGTCAGGAGCGCAGCGCATCCACGACCCCGAACTGCTGGTGAAAGCCCTCAAGACACGGGGACTCAACCCGGAAGACTTCGAAAGCTACGTGGACGCCTTCCGCTACGGCGCCCCGCCCCACGCGGGCTGGTCAATCGGCTCCGAGCGTCTGACGATGCAGCTCACCGGGCAGAAGAACATAAGAGAGTGTGCACTGTTCCCGCGCGATCGTCATCGTTTGCTTCCGTAATTTTCTTTCTTTTCGGTAGGCCGCATTTCGTCGCAAAGCCAAGCTTTGCGAACGTCATGCAAACTCTCCGAGTTTGTGATGCCGCAAATGCTTGACGCATTTGCAAGCACACTACAAAGCCAGCGAGGCTTTGTTCGTGTCTTTCTTCCTAAGAAAGAAAAGGCGACCCGAGAGACAGGCACAGGCTGCTGCCTTAACATAGTGCCTAAAAATACTGCGCAAAATTTAAATAGTCCAATAGGCACCATGTCTTGATGGCGTTCATACGCGCAAAAAGAACAGCGAACAACACCTACTATCAATCCCTAACTCTGCAGTTTTATACAATAGGTTTTTGATTTTTTAAAAATTCAAGAGGTAAAACGCCAAAAAGTTTATTAATTAGCTAGT
>JACROM010000106.1 GCA_016214445.1 Microcaldota archaeon | reverse complement strand
CAAGGTTCTCGTATTCAGCCGCGGAAAACAAAGGCTTAAAACCCGCAAAGAAGCTAAAAACTACATTAGTTATTTCCTCTGTAGGATTGGTCGTCATAACTCATTCTACAGAGGCAAATAATTAAAATGCGATAGATGAGTAAAGATAGCCCGAGGTAATTGAACAGCAAGAAATTGTCCCGTATGTGGTTTCCTTACGTCGTGTGTCTTCTCCTAAAATAAAGCTAACCGTCTTAATTCTCCAGAACCCTTTTCTCCTCTTCAGCCAGCTCGTCTTCCTTCCTCTTGCGCTCCCCGTCAAGCTCCGCTATCTTCTTTTCCAGGAGTTCCTTTTCCTGCCGCGCAGCGTCAATGGACTGTTGGATGGAGCGGAGAATGCCTTTCTTTGATTCCATCTGCCTGAGGTTTTGTTCCCTCGCGGCGAGTTCTCCCCTTGCTTTTTTCAGCCGTTCGACCCATTCCGTTTTTCTGGATTCGTACTCCTGGATTTCGTTTTTTTCCAGCAGCACCCCGAAAAGCCTCGGGATTTCGCTGCTTCCCTCTTCGCTGTCTCCGATGAACGCCTTTGCGTCATGCAGGTACCTTTCTGCTGTTGCCGCGTAAGCCCCTTTTTCCCTGCCGTGCGCGTACTTCTTGAGTTTGCCCTCGATTGAACCGAGAAAGCTTTGGAACGCGCCTTCCGCGTTTTTGTTTTCCGCAATTGCATTTTCAAGCCCTTCGCTTGCTTCGGCGTATTCCTCCTCATTCCAGTTCTTCAGGAGCCCGTTTTTCTCCGTGACGAGTTTCCCTTCGTTCTCCTTTGCGCCTTCCATTTGGTTCCGCAAGAAATCCCGTTTTTCCCCTATTCCGGTTATTTTCTTCCTTTCTGCTTCAATCACCACAATCTTTTGCCTGAACGCGTATGCGGGCCCGAGTGTTTCCGCGAGTTTCTGGTTCAGCTCCAGCAGGCTTTTCATGCTCTGGTTGAACTCCTTCAGTTCCTTTTCGAAGAAAGCGTAGACATATCGGTTGTTTACCACTGTCTTGTTTGCGGCTGTAAGCAGTTCAGCTAGCTTTCCCTGGGCCGCGACCATGCCCGCGTAGTCCTGCGGGAACTCGAGCGCTTCCAGCTGGCGCTGTATCGAATCCATCCTTGAACCGAACGCGCGCTGGTGTTCAGCTGCTATCTTGTAGAACTGCATTTCCTTCTCTATCTGCTTGTTCGCCACTGCGCGGATGGAGTGTTTCAACAGTTTAGAGTGCTTCATTATTTCCGGAACTATTTCCCTGGCTTTTGTTTCGGCTTCGCTTTCCAGCCTTTTCTTTTTCTCTTCAATGCTTTTGTCCTCTATTGCCTTCGGTGCTTCTTGTTTCCTGCTGACAATGGTTTTGAACTTTTCAATTGCTTTGCTGAAGACCATGTTGAGATTAGTGTTTTTGGTCTTATAAGGGGTTTTTGTGCGGCAGCCAAAAGCATTTTCTACCAGTCTGTAGACTATCTCAACGTATGAACATCCGCTTTTCCAGCAGCGTCTTGGGTGGAAACCAAGGTTTCCCCCCGCTACAGCAAGCTTGCGCTTGTTGTCTCCTCGATTCCTCGCGGAATCTACGGATACCCTGGGAAGCATCCCCCCTTCCTACGGAGGACTCAAAATGAACATCCGTTTCTCAAGCATAATTTCTGAAAGCAAGGACGAGTTCGAGCCCTACCTTACCGAGGTAGTCTATCTCGGCGGGTGCCCCCTGAGTTGCGGCTACTGTTATCTGGCTGATTTGGTGACCACCAAGACTTGCGGCGAACAGAAGGTGGCCGAGTTGGCCGCTTTCTTCCTTAGCCGTTCCGGGGTGCAGGCAGTTTCTTTCAAGGGCGGCGAGCCGTTCTTTCAGGCCAACGCCCTTGCAGAATTGTGCAGGATACTCAAGAACGCGGGCATACGGACCAAGGCGGAGACATCCGGGCATTTTCCGGAAAGCGTCCGTTCCATTTTGCCGTGGCTCGACTACATTTGCATAGACGTGAAAACAAAGCTCGAGCCGCAAGCTTACGGTGAAATCACCGGGGTGAACGGCGACCTTGCGTTGATGCAGGTGCTCAAGACGCTTGCCTTCGCGGAAGCAACCCAGTATCCTGTTTTCAAGGAAATCAGGCTCACAGTGGTGTCCGGCAAGAACGATTCAGCTGAAGTGGTGGAGAGCATCGCTTCCTACGTCTCCAAGTTCTGCGACCTTTTCGTCCTGCAGCAGTTCCAACCAGACAATGCGCTTTTGGACCCGGAGTACTCCAAGATTCCTGCAACCCCAAACAGCACGCTTGTGGAACTTGCAATGGTCGCGCGGAACCTCATGCCTTCAGTCGCGATACGCAGGCCAACAGGGGTGCAGTTCGTAAAGTGAACTTTTCCGAAGCGAAAAAGGAGATAGACTCCGCGTTGAACCAGGGCAAGCTTTGCCTTGTGGTGGGAAACTGCAAGGTCAGGTATGATGGAAGGGCGGCGTCCAAGCTTTCCGAGGGAGACAGGCTTTTGGTCATCAAGCCTGACGGGACTTTTTTGGTGCACCAGAAGAGCAAGATGAACGCCATAAACTACCAGGGGCCCGGAGCAGACGTGACAACCGACCTTGACGGGGATGCCTTGCGCGTCAGGGCGGAGAGAAGGAAACCCATGAAGGAAGTCATAGACGTGTTTTTCCACTCGCTCCAGTCAGTTCAGAGCTTCGTCATGAGCGACGACTCCAACCTGAAGCTCTTCGGTTCGGAACGCGAGCTTGCAGACCTCCTTTTGGATGATTTGCACGTCTTGGAAAAGGGTTTGAAGCCTTTGAACAAGGAGGCGGATTTGCGCAAAGGCTTTGCAGACATAATGGCGCGCGACTCGTCCGGGCGTCTGGTAGCGATAGAGGTGAAGCGCCGAGAAGCTGGCTTGGACGCAGTAACACAACTTGCGAGGTACGTGAAGGAACTGTCGCAGAGGAAGGACGAAAAAGTGCGGGGGATTCTGTGCGCCCCGCGCATAACGGACAACGCGAAAACCATGCTGGAAAAAGATGGCTTGGAGTTCATAAAGTTGGATTACGAGGTTTCCGACAAAGCCGAAATAAAGGGCCTCGAGAAAAAGCAGAAAAGCCTTGAGGGGTACTGATTTATCCCCCCCAATTTGTTTTTCAGGGGTTCAAAACGACTTAACGGTTTTGGGTCGTTAAGTCGTTTTGTTAAAGAGCCGGCTTAAGAAGAGATTAATGCGGCAAAGCCGCGCTCTTCAAAGTTCCAGGCGGCGCAAGCTGCTGGAACAAGTCGGAACATTTGTTTGGAGTTGTATGTTATGCCCGAAGTGAAGTTCACCAAGAAAGGAGCGGATTACGGCGTAGTGTTATCCTACACTTTGGGGGAGATAGGCGAACTTTCGGCAAACGGTTATTTCCTGGAGGCTTTCGGTCGTTTGGACAAGATGCTCGACCAGACGCTCTTCGCGTTGATGCACAAGCGTTTCAGCGGCGCGGAAGATTTGGTGTCCGGCCTCGTTGACGACAATATGTCCGGGTTTGACGCGGCGAAAGCATTGAACAAGTCCGGCGCGCTAAGCGCAGATTCTTTCAAGCGCATAAGGCAGTTCAAGGAAGCGAGGAACATCGTGGCGCACGACATTTACGGCCACTATGCTTTGGCTTTGAAGCAGGCCGGCGAAATCCAGGACTCGGAAGACCTGAAGAATAAAGGCCGAAGAAAAGGCGAAGAGCGCGTTGGGCGAAGGGGAGAAGGCTTTCAGCGAGTTAATGGCGCTTTTGAAATCTTAAGAGTCTTTTTTTCTTTGAACTTGGAAAAAGCACCCGGCGCGTTTCAGTCATATCTTCTTTTTTTTGTAAAGAATCCATCGCGCCGGCTATATTGTGAATTCTTTCAAGGCTTTTTTTTATTTCCGGCATCGAGGTGGAAAATCCCCGTCCACCTAATTTTTTAAGGATTTTTCTTGCGCGTATTGTTTTTTCTTTTTGAAGTATAGAGATCAATTCCAAGTCGAGCAATGCGCGTTTCCTTGCTATTTCGCTCGTGTCCGCCTTAAAATACTCGACTGGCCGGTGGGTCACAGAATGGCTCCGATTAGCTAAGCTTTTCAAATCGTGAAGCCTTTTAACGTTTTCTGAATTCCGTCCCAAAGCCCTGGCCGGTCATGCTCTTTTTCCCGGTATTTTATCCTGATTTCTGCGGTTTGTCGGCCTCCGTTAGGATCGTATTGGCGGATTAGTTTGTCTCTTATGCCTGCGCCAATAATGCGTATTCCTTTGCCGTAAGCCAATGCCCTTAAAACGATCAAAGGCAGCCTGCTGATTACCGGAGTAGGCTCGAAAGATACGACATAGTCATACCTGTCTTTTTTTGTTGGCCACCGTAACGCGTCGCTTTTACTGAACTTTTCAATTCCCTTTCCTTCAAAACGTTTCCGGGCGTAATCGACCATTGATTTTGAAATGTCAGTGTAGTGGACTCGGTTGTGTTGTGCGAGTTGGTGCGCCCAGTCTCCATAACATCCTGCAAAGAAAAGAATTCGCGAGCCAGGTTCTATACCTATTTGTTCGTGATAAGGTTCTACGGGCACGAGATCCTGTTCGACGGTTGGTTCTGGTTTGAATTCAAAGTCAAAAGTGTTTCTTCTCTTTATTTGTTCGAATATAACATCAAACGGTCTTCTTATTTTGAGGATTTTCCTGTAAACCGGGATCCTGTAATTTGGCATACTCTAATACGAGAAAAAAGCCTTAATAATGCTTGTTGGCATAACCGTCCTGCTGGAGGGGTAGCAAAGCCTGGTCAAACGCGATAGACTCAAGTTACCGGGCCTTTAGCCGCTCTTGAAACAATAGGGCCATTAAGGGCTTGATTTGGGGAATCTGTTCCCTTAGCGGGTTCGGGGGTTCAAAAGACCACCCCTTTCTTTCCAAAGCGCACACAAAGCTTCGCTTTGTGGCGCCATGAAAACGCTTTTCGCGTTTTCACGGAAAGGTGCGGTCGTCCGCCAAAGAAAGGAACTTGTGCGCGAATCAAATTCGGCATGTTCCAAAAGAATCGGACTAGGCGCGCTTTAAGCGCGCTGATTCTGAAAATCCCCTCCCCTCCACTATTTTTACTAAAATAGCTGAAGCCTCCTGTTTTTTTATATCCCCTCCGTCTAAACAAACTCATGAAGGAACTTTTCGTCACCGGGGCAACAGGGCGCTTGGGCAGGCGCTTCGTTGCCGCGGCAATCAAGAAGGGCTACGAGGTTACGGCGCTTGTGAGGAACACTGGTTCCGCAAGCGTTCTGCCTGAAGGCGTGGAACTCGTCAAAGGCGACATTTCAACTGTGAGCGCGGATGTCCTGAGGGAAGGGGTCCGCGGGAAAAGCGTGGTGCACCTCGCGGCTGCAGTTGACTTCACTGCTTCGGCGGAACAGCTTTGGGACGCTAACGTCGAGGGAACGAAGAGAATAGTTAAGGCGTGCGAGGACGAAAGAGTCAAGCGTCTGGTTTACATGTCCTCCACTTCATTGCACCATCATCCCGCCTACATGCCGATTGACGAAACCCAGATTGCCACGCCTTCCCCGGGGTACGGCGAAACGAAGTTTGCGGCAGAGAAAATGGTCAAGCGCAGCAACGTCGACTACGTTTGCCTACGCGCGCCTGCAATCTACGGCCCTGGTTTCGAGGAAGGGTTCAGGCAGATAATCGACTTGGTTGCGAAGCGCAAGATGATGATTCTTGGTTCCGGAAAGAACCACCTGCCGCTCATACACGTGGACGATTTGGTTCAGGCGCTTAGCCTCGCCCTTGAAAACACCAAGGTCCACCAGGACACGTTCATTGTCACGAGCGGCGAAACTTACACACAGGAGGAAACTTTGCGTATCCTCGCGGAAGAGCTGGGTGTGGAGCCTCCAAGCAAGAAGGTGGCGATTCCTTTGGTTTACGGCATGCTTGCCTTGGACGTCCTGAGGAGCGTGTTCACCGGAGCGAGAAAGCTCAGGAGGTATTACGTTAACTTTTTGACCGAAGACAGGGTATTCGACATCACCAAGGCGAAAACGGTTCTTGGTTACTCACCGAAAGTTTCGTTGCGCCAAGGCATCCGGGGGTATCTGCAATCCCAATAAAAGTTGTTTACTCGCAACAGTTCCTCCAGCACGCGGGCAACGCAGCTGAGAACCCGCAAAGGCTGAAGAGCATACTTTCTTTTTTGCAGGACAAGGACGTTGACTTTGTCGCGCCTGAAAAAATGGATGAATCCGAGCTGACAATCGCGCACCCGCAGGAGTACATTGACGAACTGAAGAGGTTGAGCGAGTCCGAAAACCAGTTTCATCCTGACAACCCGTTCTGCGCCAGAACTTTCGAAGCAGCCAAAAAAGCCGCTTTCGCGTCCTACACCGCAGCTGAAGAGGAGGGTTTCGCGCTTGTCCGGCCGCCAGGGCACCACGCGGGCAGGGATTTTTTCCAGGGCTTCTGTTATATCAACAACATCGCTTTCGCCGTCAAGAAGAAGTTGTTGGCGGACGGCGGCCGCGCGCTCATAGTGGACTTCGACGTCCACGCGGGCAACGGCACCATAGACCTTTTCCATTCGGACCCTACTGTACATTATCTTTCCCTTCACATGGACCCGTCGGTTTGTTTCCCGTTCAACTCCGGTTTCGAGAGCGAGAACACTTCGAACATAGAGAACGTCTGCCTCAAGCCGGGCACCACTTCCGACCAATATCTAGGAATATTTGCCGCTCGGTTGAACGCGGCAGTGGAAACGCACGAGCCTTCGCTCTTAGCTGTCAGCGCGGGTTTTGACGCGTATTATCTTGATGACATAGCGGGCAACCAGTTGAAGCTTCACACGGAAACGTACGCTACGCTGGGAAGGCTCCTGAGGAAAGCCGGAGAAGACGCTGGCGCAAAGTCTTTCGGAGTTCTTGAAGGCGGCTATTATTTGCCGGAATTGGGCAAGAACGTGTGGGCTTTCTTGGAAGCTTGGAAAGGGTGATGAAAGTGACCGAGCTGTTGTTTTTGGAGGATTCGTATCTGAAGGAATGCTCGGCAAAAGTAGTTGCAGTTGAAGGGAACAAGGTGCAACTGGACCGGACCGTTTTCTACCCTACTGGCGGCGGCGTGCCATGCGATACAGGCGTTTTGGTGAACGGCAGCTCGGAATTCAGGGTTTTGGAAGTGAAGAAGGAAAACGGAGCGGTATGGCACTACCTCGACAGGGAGTTGACTGAAGGCGGCGAAGTTACGGCAAGGATAGACTGGCAGCAGAGGAATGCTCTCATGAGAATGCATACTGCCGCGCATGTCCTCGGAAGCGTCATGTATTCGAAGGGCGTGCCGATGACCGGCAACCAAATAGGCGTTGAAGAAACGCGCATGGACTTCAATTGCCCTACTGGTATGGAAAGGGAAATGGTGGAAAACGGGGCAAGTGAAGCGAACGATGCGTTGGCAAAGGACGTCGAGCTGAAGGTTTACTCCCTGCCGCGCGAAGACGCCCTTAAGATTCCTGGCATGGTGAAGCTGGCTGACAAGCTTCCGCCAGCTGTTACTTCGCTTCGGATCGTTGAAATCCCGGGAATCGACACGCAGGCAGACGGCGGGTGTCATGTGAAGAACTTGCGCGAAGTGGGAAGGATAAACATAGGGAAAATC
>JACROM010000063.1 GCA_016214445.1 Microcaldota archaeon | reverse complement strand
GTGTTGGTGCCATTGCTGATATTAAAGGTGCTACCTGCTCCTTGCGTAACAGTAAATCCACCAGTGACGCTAGCGCCAGAGTTGGAGTAAGTTCCTCCGGTCAGAGTACCACCGGAGACAGAACCGCCAGAAAGATTACCACCAGAAATAGTAGCACCATTGATACTGGCAAAGTTAGAAAGAGTATTAGAATTGTTGCCAGAGATGTTGCCGGTAGCATTAAAGGCACCAATGTTGGAAGCACTAATAGTGTTAACTCCCAAAGTGCCAGTAGTGCCATTGTCAGTCAAGGAGAGTAATGTATGAGGTGTAATAGATGAGTCTTTGATTGAAAGTACACCATTGGAATCAGCTGAGCCAAAAGTGAGACTTGGATTGATGTTAGATAAAGTTAATGGAGATGCCCCAGTTAAGGTTTCCCCAGTAAAGGTTGGAGTGGAGGTAGTGGCAATATCTTGAGGAAGAGAGAAAGTAACGGCACCAGTACTACCAGAAACATTAACCTGAGTGTTGGTGGAAGCATCAATGGATTTGTTGGTTAAAGTTTGAGCTTCATTGACAAAAGCAAAGGTATCGTTGGCGGAGAGAGCAGGGATGGTAGCAATTCTGGAAAGCGTTGGGGTAACGGAATTAATGGTGGTGGTGTTGGTTGTCCCAAGGACGAGTTGGTTGGTGGTTGGAGTGATGTTTAATCCACCGTTTAAGGTTGCACCGCCAAAGGTTGGGGTGGAGGTGGTAGCAATTGATTGTGGGAGACTCAAAGTGACAGCCCCGGTCGAACCAGAAACATTAATTTGATTGGCGGTTCCGGTAAGGGCAGTTACACCAGTGTTGGCGATGGTGATGGAACCAGTACCATTGGTGATGCCAATTCCACTTCCGGTAGTAAGGTTAGCAAGAGAGTAACCAGCACCATTGCCAATTAATAATTTACCATTGCCAGCCAAAGAGCCATCCACCCCAGTCCCACCACGAGAAGTAGAGAGTTGAGCTTGAGAGGAGATGTTGCCGGAAGCATCGTTGACAACAATGCCAGCAGTGTTTAGAGAAGAAAGAGTCAGGGAAGCAGCAGTAATACTGCCAATGTTGGAAAGGTTGCCAACTGTGCCAGCGTCAGAAATGGTGAAGAGATTGTTGGTGCCGTCAGAAATGTTGAAGGAATTGGTGTTGCCGATGGTGGTAGTGAATCCACCTGTGACGGTTGCTCCAGTTGCAGCGTAAGTGCCGCCAGTTAACGATCCGCCAGAAATAGAACCACCGGTAAGTGAGCCACCAGTAATGGTCGCACCGTTGATGGAGGCAAAGTTGGACAGGGTGTTTGATCCGTTACCTGCGATATCGCCGGTTGCAGTAAAGGCACCGATGTTGGAAGCAGCTATCGTATTAATAGTTAATTTACCAGCTGTACCAAGATCTTGTAAAGAAAGCAAGGTGTTAGGCGTGGCAGCGGTATCTTTAACGGAGAAGGTGCCGTTGGTATCACTGGCGCCAATTGTTAGTACGGGACTAGTAGCTGAGAAAGCAAGTGGTGCGGTGTTGGAGAGAATTACGGTTTGGTCGGATGATGCGCCGCGGGTGGTAACGGACTGCAAAGTGTCAGCTTCGGTACCGGTCACAGTGATGGTTGAACCGACAGTTGAGATGGTATTGATGCCTCCACCAGAAATGGTTAAGCCACCGGTCAAACTATTAAGTGAAGTAACAACATTGGAGGAAGCAAGACAGGTGGGACAGGAAATTGTACCGGTAGTGGCATCAAGAGCAATAGGTGAAGTGGCGGCAACAGCGATCGTTCCATTTTGATTTGGCACAGTTAAGGTGCGGGTAGTTCCGGTTGTAACCGTACTTAAATCAAGTTTGGCAGCTTTGGTGTTGTCAGTATTATTGGCAAAAGTGGTTGAGTTATCAATAAGTGTTTTATTGGTTAAGGTTTGGGATTGGTTTAAGAAAGCAAAGGTGTCGTTGCTCGAAAGAGCTGGGATGGTGGCAATTCTGGAGAGTGTTGGAGCAACAGAGTTAATGGTGGTTGTATTGGTGGTACCAAGCACTAATTGGTTGGTGGCACTGGTTAAGTTTTCGTTTGCAAAGGTTGGAGTTGAGGTGGTCGCGATATCTTGGGGGAGGGCAAGAGTGATAGAACCAGTGCCGTTGGTGACATTGATTTGGTTGGCTGTTCCGGTGAGAGAAGCCAGTGTGTAACCGGCACCATTACCTATCAAAAGACTACCATTAGCAGCAGTTGAGCCGTTAATGCCAGTTCCACCCTGGGCTGGGGTGATAGTTGTTTCAGATGAAAGGACACCTCCTGTTGTTGTAACAATGCCATTGGTAGCAAGGCCAGAGAAAGTTATAGTTCCTGCGGCAGTAAGGTTGTTAAGACCAGAGAGATTACCGGCTGTCCCTCCATCGGACAAGGTAAAGAGGGTGTTGGTACCATCGGAGATATTGAAAGAACCAGTGTTGCCAATGGTGGTGGTGAAGTTGCCAGTAACCGTCGCGCCAGAATTGGTGTAAGTTCCACCGGAGAGTGCTCCTCCAGAGATAGTTGCGCCATTGATGGTGCCAAAGCCTGAGAGAGTTGGTGTGCCTGAACCTGTAATGTTACCATTAGCCGTGACGCTGCCAATATTACTGGTGGAAATGGTGTTAACCGCGAGCGTACCAGTGGCGCCGTTGTCAGTTAAAGTTAATAAAGTGTTAGGAGAAGCCTCAGCATCCTTGATGGTTAAGGTACCGTTATTACCTATAGTAGCAAGGGTAAGAAGAGGACTAGTGGCTGTTAAAGCAAGGTTGTTGCTAAAGCTGACAGTAGAGCCATCATCGGTAATGGTAGAGTCGCCAATGCTTGATCCTGTAGCAGTGAATTTGGTGATGTGATTTTGGGTTCCACTTCCTCCAACACTTCCGCCGGAGCCGGCACAGTTGCCAGTGCTCAAGCAGATGGTAATGGTATCAGTCAAGGAAGTGGTGGTGCTGTCCAGTTTTTTGTTGGTGAAAGTTTGGGTTTGACCTAAGAAGGCAAAGGTGTCATTGCCAGAGAGCGCTGGGATAGTCGCAATTCTGGAGAGTGTTGGAGCGACGGAATTAATGGTGGTGGTGTTGGTTGTGCCCAAAACAAGTTGGTTGGTGGTGTTGGTCAGACTTGATGAGCCGCCACTGATACTGCCAAGTCCTGAGATATTGGGAGTGCCGGAGCCGGTAATATTGCCGGTCAGATTGTAGCCACCGAGGTTGCTGGTTGAAATAGTATTAACATTAAGCGTGCCGGTGGTGCCATTGTCGACCAAACTTAAAAGCGTGTGAGGGGAGGCAGCCGTATCTTTGATCGCAAAGGTTTCATTGGAATCAGCAGCACCCAGACTGAGACTTGGGTTGGTACCGGTGAGAGCAAGGTCACTGGTGAAGGAGACAAGTGATCCATTGTCAGAGATTGATGAGTCACCGATATTGGATCCGGTGGAGGTAAATTTAGCAAGTCGGTTGTTGGTACCAGAACCGGCGACACTTCCGCCGGAGCCGGCACAGTTGCCAGTGCTCAAGCAGATGGTTCCGGTAGAGTCAGGTAAAGTATAAGTACGAGAGGTACCGGTAGTAATAGTTGAGAGATCAAATTGACCAAGCTTGGTGTTGTAAATGGTATCAGTCAAGGAAGTGGTGGTGCTGTCCAGTTTTTTGTTGGTGAAAGTTTGGGTTTGACCTAAGAAGGCAAAGGTGTCATTGCCAGAGAGCGCTGGGATAGTCGCAATTCTGGAGAGTGTTGGAGCGACGGAATT
>JACROM010000094.1 GCA_016214445.1 Microcaldota archaeon | reverse complement strand
AATCCGCACCGGTTTCAGTGGGGTAGCCCACTATCACGTCTGTGGCAACCATTCCGTCCGGGAATTTTTTCCTGAAATCAGACACTAGTGAAGTGAAGTCGTCCGAAGTGTAGGCGCGGCTCATCTGCCTCAGAACGTGGTCGCTGCCGCTCTGAACCGGAATATGCGCGAAGTTGTAGACTTTTTCAGAGGAAACCGCGTCAAGAAAAGAGGGGAAAAAGCGTTTGAAGTGGTCGGGGTTGCCCATTCCCACCCTCACCCTGAAGTCCCCTTCAATTGAAGATATGGCGTTGACGAGCGGCGGAAGGCTTTCGCCTATGTCCAAACCGTAACAAGCGCAGTCCTGCGAAGTGAGCTGGATTTCCTTCGCGCCATGTGCGACTGTCTGTTCCGCCAAAAACCTAAGGTTTTTTATTGGAAAACTTTCGAGGTTTCCGCGCGCCAACTTCGTCTGGCAGTAGGCGCACGCGCCGAGGCAGCCGGTTGAAATCCTTATCCTGCCTATGAGCCCGGAAACCGACAAGGCGTTTTCGAGCCTGCCCGTTTTCCCGAGAAACTTTGCGCGCTCTCCTTTTGCTGCTGCCTCAACTGCGTCAGCTATTTTGTCCTGCGAGAACGTGCCGACAACCGAGGCGGAAGCGTTCGCTTTCCCTATTTTCTCGGGCGAGGCCGCAAGGCAGCCTGTCACAACAAGAGGTTTTTTCTCTTTTTTTATCAGATGAAGGGCTTTTTGTTCGGTTGCGTCCTTCACGGAGCAGGTGTTGAATATGACGATGTCGGCTTCTTTTTCCTGCACGAACTCGTGGCCCGCCAGCGAAAGTTTTTCCTTCAACGCATCGGAGTCGGCCATGTTGTAGGTGCAGCCGAAAGTGCGCAAATGGATTTTCATGACAGGCAGATTGTACGCGTTTGTTTTTAAAAGACGCGACTTGGGTAGAAAAAAATTCTCCGCAAGGTTTAACCGCGTTCTTTGCAAGGATTGTTGTCGGGTTTCCGCAAGAACCAAAACACTTATATTATGTGCTAACACATATAGCAAGTGACGCAAATGGTTATACGAAAGAGGCGTCACTCGCCATCTAGTTGGCGACGACGATTGCACGACAATTTGTGTCGCCAACTATAATACAAATAAGGTGTTTTAAAATGGTGAACATGACCCTATCGGTTCCTGACGACCTGCGCCAGCGCATGGGCAATTTTCCACAGATAAAGTGGAGCGAGGTTGCCAGAAAGGCGTTCGAAAAGGAATTGACTGTTCTGGAAAAAATGGACGAGTGGTTGAAGGACAGCGAGTTCACCGAAGAGGATGCAGAACGGATAGGGCACAAGATTAAGGCGGAGATTCGGAAAAGATTCAAATGAATCTGATTGTTGACACGAACCGCCTGTTTGCCGCAATAATAAAGGATTCTGTTTCCCGCCGCATCTTACTTTGCCCAAAATTTGCTTTTTTCAGCCCTAATCTTAGCAAAAAAGAGTTGTCGAAGTATTTGCCGGAATTGCTGCTCAAGTCGAAAATTTCGGAAACAACATTCGCACATTTGGTTGATTTGCTGTTTTCGCGCATTCACATCCTGGAAGATGCTAACGTGCAGGAGTACATGGATCAAGCAAGAATTATGGATTCAATAGACCCGGACGACACGCCGTTTGTCGCGGCCGCGCTTGCAATTAATGCAGACGGAATTTGGTCCGATGACCGGCATTTTGAGAGGCAGAACTTGGCTAAAATATTCAAGACAAGCCGCTTGGCGCAACTACTTGGGTAGAAAAAAATTCTCCGCAAGGTTTATCTTCCCTTTTTATCCCTTCACAACTCATGGGTTTTTGGAGCGAAGAGGACGGGCAGGTCTCGGCTGAAATGCTCATAGTGATAGCGGCCATGGTAGCGTTGGCTTTGCTCTTGGTTAGCCAACTGCAGGAAACTGCCGCGAAAGGCAAGAGCGTTCTCGTAAAAGAATCAGCCGAATTGTTCAAGGAGATCGAGAAAATCAAATGAAACGCGCTGCTGGAATACCGGGGATAACGAAGGCCCAGGCAACGTTGGAGGCGCTCGTCCTGTTCGCTGGAATCGTGGCCTTCCTCGCTGCATGGTTCGCGGTAATCGCGCCAGTGCAGGAAAAGGCCAAAGCGCTGGCTGTTGAGCGTCTGGAAGAGGCGGCGTTCGAGCGCGTGAAATCAGCCCTCCGGTTCGCCTCGCGCATGGACGGCAACCGCGTCAGGGAAGAGGTGTATTTTCCAGTTGACACCGAAGTAGCATTGGGCGAGGGGCTGGTTTGGAGGTTCGGCAACACCACCTGGCGCTTTGACGCGGAAGGCTCGGGCGCGCGCAGGACTCTCAACGGAAAATGGCGAGCAGTGGTTGAAAACAACCAGGGGTTGAAACTCGAATGGCAACAAGAGGCATAGCTTTTGTCCTGGCTTTCTCTTGGCTCTCGGTTTTGCTACCGCTGATATCCTCTTCCGCATCCATGGCGAAGGACTCCGCTTTCTGGGAGGACAAGCTGTCCGCGCTCGTTTACCGGGAAGCAGTCGGCTGGGACGTCAAAACCGCTTTTTCAAGAGCCATTGAAGGGAAGAAGAACGAAGAGAAGATTTTGGTCATGGCAGAGTTCGAGCGCTTCCTTGAAAACGACTACCCTGTAAGCGCTGAAGCGTGGGCGGGGTACCCGTTCGGTCTGGACGCGCTTCCAGTCAGAATGATGGAAGAACGCAGGCCGCTCAAGTGCCTTGGCTGTATAGACCTCTACGCCGGCGGCTTGTTGCCGCAAACGTACGGCGCGAGTTTATACGCGGGCGACTGGGCTGCTGTAGAGGTGTTCGCTTGAACGCGTTGCCGTGGCTCGTCTGCTTCGCGGCCTACGCCTCTTTCATGGTTGTACTTCTACAGGCATCACACGTTCCAGCGCTTCCGGAACCTTCGTCCCCTTGGTTTTGCGCGTTCCTGAAAAAGCTCTCCTCCTCTCCATACACCCGCCTCTCGTTCGACCGTTCGGCAAAAAGCCTTGGCCTAAATGCCGAGGCTTCTACAAGATTCGCAAATCTAGATTTTCCGATTTTCGCGTTGCCTGCAAAGCAACGCGTTTTTGATGCCGCAAAGCGGACTACGCAAACGCGAACCGTCATCACACGGTTCGCGGTAAACCGAACGGCAACCCAAGCTCCACGGCTTGGGTTTGACGTGGGGTTCAACCAATCATGCAGCGTGCTTTACCGGTTCTCCGAGTCGCTCGAGCTGATAGGATGATGGAACTCGAGTTTTTGCTGGCGGCTTTGGTTGTACTGGGCTTGGTGGCCTTGGCTTTTTCTGTTTCAGCAGCGTGGCTTGACTACAACAACCTCCAGACGCAGGTTCAGGGGAAGGTTTTCGAAGAAGTAAAAAGGAGTGTTGCCAGCGAGGAGCTGGCGGGTCCCGGCGCTCGCGGCCATGAGAATGCATTCGAAGAAGTAAAAAAGAGTGTTGGCTGATGCGCGGCATGATTTTCGTTCTGGAGGCTTTCTATGCCCTATTAGGCATGCTCTTCATCGCTTCCCTCCATTTCCCGCCGCAACCGCGCATGGAAAACCTGCTTGCCCTCGACGCTGCGTTCGAGTTTTCGAACTCAATGGATGCAGCGAAAGGTTTCTGTTACCGCGCGACAGGCCCGGAAGCTTTTCAAACCTGCAGCGCGGAGAGGTGGGCGTGCGTGCCGAGGACGGTTTACTCCCAAGGGAAATTCCGCGTTTACGGCGTCTGCGCCGGCCGGAAATAGCCACGCCCGCGTATTCCCCTAGAGGGGGGACAAGGCAAACGCTTTTGGGGCAGACTGCGCAGCTTAAAGGCTGTTGTGCCAAAACCCCGAAGGCGGGAATGGCGATATTATAAACCACGGTGCAGAAAACACTTCCATGAAGCGTTTGTTGCTTTTGTTGTTGTTTGCGTTCCTCGTTGCAGGCTACACCGACCGGAGCTTCTCAGTTGACATGCAGCTGAAGCCAGACGGCAGCGCGCACGTTGTCGAAAAGGCTTACTTCGTGCTCGACAACAAGAACGAGGTTGAGGCTTTCGAGTTCGTGCTCAAACAGGGCAAGTCCACTCTCGCGGACTGGCAGAAGTTCAGCAGGAACATCCGCTACCACTTCATCGGTTCTGTGGAGACCAAGAGCCTCCGAATAGTTGCCGCGCGCGAGTTCGGCAAAGGCTTTACAACTGCTTCAGTCACCCTCGAGTACAACGTCTTCAACGTACTCTTAATGAACCAGACGGGCAGCAGGACGACCCATTACTCCCTGAACGGGGACAAGCTCCTTCTCGGCTCTTCTCCAGGAGACATGACGCTCGGAAGCAACGTGGTCTTCACGCTCTTCGCTCCCCAGAACGCCATAAGGCTGAAGGTGGCGCCGGATGCCGGCGCAACTATTGAAGAGAACACCATAAAGTGGATCGGCCCCACTTCCGGGAGGTGGGACGTTTCTTTCGACATAGAGATAACGCTCGCGCAGGAAGTGCAGGAGTTCTTCATCGGCCTGTTCAGCCTCCTCTCGTCGTCCTACCTGCTCTGGATTCTCCTGTTCTTCGTCCTGCTGGTCGTAGGGTACAAGGTGTTCGGGCTGAAGCGCTAGGCGACTTTGCAGTATCTTGGAGCGGGTGACTGCATCCAAAAACCGCGTCGGTGCAAAACATGGCTGGGCGCCTTATGGCATGCAGGCATTTTGTTTTTAAGAATTTGGTGAGCATATGAAAACAATTGGCATTTTGGGCGGCATGAGTTGGGTATCGTCGGCCGAGTATTACCGGTTAATCAATCAAGAGGTCAGCAAGCGTTTGGGTGGACTGCATTCCGCCAACATTGTCATGTATTCGGTGGATTTTGCACCCATTGAAGAAGCAGTCCAAAAAAACCGCTGGGACTTGGTTTCTCAATTGGTGGCTGATGGAGCGCGTCACGTTGAGGCTGGTGGCGCTGATTTTTTGGTGCTGGCAGTCAACACCGTTCATTCTTGCGCCGACTCAATCCAAGCTTCCGTTTCGATTCCGTTATTGCACATAGTTGACCCGGCTGCTGAAGCAGTTCGTTCAGACGGTTTGAAGACGGTGGGCTTGTTGGGCACGCGGTTTACTATGGAGCATGGTTTTTTCCGCAAGCGGCTGGAGTCAAAATTTGGTTTAATAGCGCATCACAGAAATAAAGGAACATCCGCCAAGAGGGAAAACAACGCTTAAAAGTTCCAATATTTTCGCAATCAGCTATAAAAGTAGTTATTCCCGGTGCGAAAGACCGCGACATGATTGAAGACGTGATTTTCAAAGAGTTGGTTTCTGGCAAAAACAATCCCAGTTCCAAAAAGAAGTTATTGGAGGTAATTGACCGTTTGACCGGCAAAGGAGCGCGGGGGATTATTTTGGGTTGTACGGAACTTCCGCACTTACTCAAACCAACTGATTGCAAAATCAAGCTGTACGATACGGCGCGTTTACATGCTCAAGCTGCAGTTGATTTTGCTCTAAAAGGTGTTGAAACGCCGCGCCGAACCAAAACATAGACCGTTTTTCAGGAAACCAGCGTTTTCGCTTTGTTTTCTCCCGCTTCAATTATTCCGGCGAAATTTGAAGACTAGGCGCCCCCCCTGGAAGCGCTAAACCTTCTTTTTGACTGGCTGCTTCGGCGCGACCCCTGTTTCTTCTTCCGTCCACCCGAAAAAACCAGCGTATGGAGCGTAGGCCCACTCCGCTTCTTTTGCTTTCTTGGAGGAACAATGAAGCTTCGCTGAAGCCTTGGACCATGCGCTTTTGGCCAATGCTCGTTTCTGCCTGCTCTGCGCCATCCTCCTTATGTATCCGGGAAACTGGTAAGCGGTGAACTTCCTGTACTGGGTTTCTTTGCTTGACGCCACGCCGCCCAACGCCAAGGCTCTTTCGAACTTCTGGAGCTTGTAGTTCTGCCTTCTGAATATCCTAGCTGAGAAAACCGAAGACTTGGAAAGCCAGTCGAACGCTTTGGCTATGTCGTCCTCTTTTTCGTACTCGTTCGGTATGTTTTCCTCCACCCATCGTATGAACAGGTCGAGGTCCACGCCGCTCGCGTCCTGCGCTTCTAAGGCTTCTTCGAGGCTGCCCTTGAAGACCTTCTTCATTCCCTCGAAAACGTTCTCCTCCCTTTCGCGCTCGCTCGCCCCGCCTGCCTGCATGTCTATGAGCGCTCCCCTCATGTCGCCGCCGCAGTTTTCAACAACGCCCTCCTCGAAAACCGTCCCCTCCCGCTCCGCGACGTCGGCCAGCTTCCTCCTCACGTCTACTTTTCCGAGCCTCTTGAAGTCGATCCTTTCGCACAATGTCCTCAATGCTGCAAGCTTCGGGTTCCACGCGTCGTTAGCGGTGAGTATTACGGGCTGTGCTGCTTCTTCGACCACCCTGCTAAGCGCAGGCACTTCCCCCCTGTCAAGAGCGGAGTCCACTTCGTCCACCAACACCAACCTAAGTCCTCCGAACAGAGTTCCTGTCGAGGCTGCCGCTCCAACTAGTTTCTTCACGTTTGCGGAGTCCCTAAGGTCGGAAGCGTTCGTTTCCAGAATCTCCCAGCCCATCTCCTCTGCAAGCGCCCGCGCGCAGGCGGTTTTTCCGATTCCGGGCGGGCCGTTCAGCAATAGAGGTTTTCCTTTCTTTCCCCGCTTCCAGTCAAGGGCCCACGCCTTGATAACCTCGATCGCCGTCGAGTTTCCGTAAACCTCCTTAAGTGAACGGGGGGCGTACTTCTCGGTCCAGAGTTCTGACATGTTTCTGTTGTGCGGGAGACGGTTTATAGAAGTTGGTGCTTTGGGGCGGAAGTCACCCCGTGTACCATTTTTCGTACTGCTTGTGGTCGCCGACAAAAACCACTTTCTTGGTTTTTCCCTCTTCATCAACCCTAAAAGCGATTCTGTACCCGCCGGCTTTCTCAACGAAGCACGGGTTGCCGTGTTTCAAGTGCCTGTGCTTTAAGGCACGTTGCAGGCGAAGTATCTTTTTCCAGATTTGCTGCTTCACGCTCAGGTCGAATTTTTTGAAATGCTCGTCCCAACCGGGTCCAAACCCGAGCGCGTATTCTTCCATGTTGTCAACCCTTGACTTTTTTCAATTCCGGGTACTCTTTGAGCACATCCGCGAGAGTTTTTGGCTTCAACCCTTTGGCCCTGTTGTCGGCTTCAGTGCGCTCAATTTTTCTTATTACGAGTTCAGCTTCATCATCCTCAAGAAGGTTGTAGTGGTGGTTCAATTCTATTACCCCTATCCTGAGCGCGTCGGTTTTCGAGCGGGCTAATCCCACGTCTACTGCCCGTTGCAGCACCTCATCCCAAAAACCCGTTATTTCAATAGTAGTTTTCATAGTGAAACACCTATCATTTAGTTGTAACGGTTGTTTTTAACGTTTTCCTTGCTGCTCATTTTCGAGGCGGGCCCGTTTTTCTATCTTCCCATGGCCGGGGCAAAGCAGGTCGAATTCCAAAGAGGCGATTTTTTCCAGCGAACGGTCCATCTGGCCTTGGTCGGAACCGATTAAATCCGTCCTACCTTGGAAGCCGCCCGCGAACAAAGTGTCGCCTGAAAACAATATTCCTCTTTTCCTGTCCAAAAAACAGACGCTACCGGGAGTGTGCCCAGGAGTGTGGAAAAGTTCCAGTTTGAAGGATTCGAATTCGAGTTTCGGAGGGAACGGCTTGAAGAAATCAGGCTTCGGAACTTCAGCGTAGTCCCTGCTCATTTCCGTTATCAGCTCCAAATCCTCTTGCCGGAGCCAGCTGTCCCATTTCCCTTCAATCGCTCCGAGGACGTGGTCGAAGTGTCCGTGTGTCAGCAAAACCCGTTCAATCGGTTTCTTCAGATTGCTCAAAACCCGTTCCGCCTTGTCACCGGAGTCTATGAGCCACACGCTTTCCTCGCCCTCGAGGACGTAGACTTTCGAGCATATGCGGCCGTGCGGCTCTTCGACGCAAAAGACGTTTTCCGAGATTTTTTTCATCGCGATTGGGCTAAGGAAACTCGTGTTTTTAAGCATGGTACGGTCTTCACTACGCGCGTAGTGGTTTTAAGCTTTGGCGGTTGTTTTTCAACGCAGCCCTATTGGCTTAGGCTTCGAAGGGACCTGGTACACCTTCTGCTTGCGCTTGTCGCCCCAGCAGTCCTTGCATATGACGCGGCGCTCGGTCTTCGAGGCGGTCGCGCTGCTCTTTATGCAGTTTTTGCAGGTCACGCGCTTGCAGAACATGCAGCATTCGAAATAGTACTCTTCCTTCTTGCATCTTTCGCACTTGTTCTGTTTTCTCTTCTTCACTTTAACACCTTTTACAGTTCGTGCACGGTTGTGCTTATAAAACCTTTTTTCTAGTGCGGCGTTTGCCAGCACAATGGCACCAAAACCAGTTGTTTTGCAGTCTTAGGTGTCCTCGCCTTGCCGTCCTTTACGATTTCTATCAGGCCGTAGAATTTCAACACCTTCAAGTCACGGGAAACCGATTCGAGCGGCCTTCCGAGCTTTTCCGCCAGTTCGCCGATGCTTCGGCACCTGTCCCTTTCTATTTCCTGCAATAGCTCCGCCCTCGCCGGCGTGAACACTTTCGCCAGCTTTGCAGGCGTAAGCGTCAATACGCTCAATTCGCCCGGCGTGCTTTCCGGGTTTTTCAGGGACTCCTTAACCCACTGCCTGAAAACCCATTCAGCCGGGTCGATTTTGTTTTTCATTCATTTCACCCATTCATCGGCGTGTTTTTTTGCGTACTCGTACAATGCTTCAAATGCCGCGTTGTAATCTCCGAAGCTTTCCTCTAAGCGGACCTTCCTTTTCTCTCCGAATATGTGCTCGTGCAGAAACCCGTGTTCGGTGTCCGCCCGGTAAACCTCAATGACTTCGCCGTCCTTTTCGTACGATACGTTGATTGCAAATTCTTCGATTTTTCCTTTCTGCACGCTGAAGCGTACGTCGATTCTCGCGTTGTCCCGCCATATTGTGAACTTTTTCTCCACGCCATCACTTAACCTTATATGTTAACCGTTTTAAATACCTTGTCTTTCCCTTCCGTTTGGCGGCACAAAAACCTTGCGGATAATTTTTTTCTCCGCAACTCAAAACAAAAAGAACAGCAAAACAAACGCGGCAGTGGCAAGTCCCCATATTCTGCGGTCCCACGCCATGACGTGGGCGCCGTCCAACGGGCCGAACGGAAGCATGTTGAATATTCCCAAGAAAGCGTTGACGTAGGCGCCTGTTGTACCCAGCTCGTGCATTCCTGTTGTCGAGGCCAAAACAAGAAAGCCAAAGGCGAGGATTAAGTTCGCGAGCGGGCCTGCGAGCGAAATCTTGCCGTACTGCTCGCGCGTGATGCGGCCGTGGATTAGCACTGCGCCTGGAGCGGCGAAAACAAGGGAGCCGTTTGTTGCGAAAGCCAAAACCAACGCGAGGAAAAGCCCCCACAAGAATGCTCGGTAGTAGGCGTGGGCGCCGAAAGAGAGCGCCACGTATTTGTGCGCGAGTTCGTGCAACACGAAGCCTACGCCGACTGTGAGGAAAACGAGCCAGAAGGCTTCAGGCGAAAATGTTTCGTCCTTGAAGAGCGAGAACGCCAGCGAAATGGTCACTATCGACACGACGATGTGCAGTATTTCAGTGGAGTCGAAGGAGTTTTTCATTAGCATCGTTTGGAGGAACCGGTTTAAATTCTCGCCGAATAAGACCGAATAAGACGCGAAAAGCAGTCGGGAAACTTTCGTGGCTCGCTATAATGAAAAGTCATTCCATACGTTCCGTTTCAGTTACCTTGAGCATGCCCGGAGTGAAGGTGCCGGAATAGGAAGTGATTACGCCCTCGCCCTGCATGCCGTTGCCGAAAGCGAACTTTATCTTCTGGCCGCGTTTGCCGTCTTCGAGCGCAGTCACGAAAAGCAAGTCCATCATGTTCTGCTGGATGCCGCCGACAACAAGCTGGCGGTTCGCGAAGACCATCAGCTGGTCGCCGTGGCGGACCGCCCGGAGGTGGGGGTAGACGAATCCGGTTATGAAAGCGAGCCCTACGGCCAACGCTATCATCTTCCACGCGTCTGCGAGCAGCGAGGCATCGAAGGAAAACGTTTTCGCGAGGTAACCGCTCATGCCGTAAAGGACCATGGCTACCGAGACGTAGATTCCCAAAGCCTTCAAGGTTATCCGGAGGTTCATTTCATCACGCGTACGTCAGGTCTTCCCTTTCCTTCTTTTTGGACACGAGCACCGAGAACGTCTTCGTTGCCTTCATGAAGTGGTCGTGGTTTACTTCGGCAGCGCCGATGTTTTCGCGCAAGGCCACCATTGCCGCCTCGCGGCAAAGTCCCTCGACGTCTGCTCCTGAGTAGTCTTCTGTTACCTTGGCGAGCTCCTTCAGGTCCACGTCTTTCGTCAAAGGCATCTTCGAGGTGTGCACCTTGAATATCGCGAGCCTGGTCGCGAGGTCTGGGTACGGTATCTCGATGAGCTTGTCGAACCTGCCGGGCCTCAGGAGCGCGGGGTCTATGAGGTCGATGCGGTTGGTGGCGCCTATTATCAGGACGTCCTTCAGGTCCTTTAAGCCGTCCATCTCAGTAAGGAGCGAATCAACCACCCGTTCGGTCACCTTGGAGCCCTGGTCGGTCCCGCGGGCGGAAGCAACGGAGTCGAGCTCGTCTATGAACACTATGCACGGCGCAGCCAGCCTCGCCTTCCTGAATGTTTCACGAACATATTTTTCCGAGTTGTGGACGTACAACCCGCCAAAGCCGGCAACGAACCTCTGCGTGGAATCGACGCTCAAATCGTACACGTAGGGCTTGCCGTATGCGACTTTACGCACGTCGACAACCAAGTCCCAGTGCACGTCGTTTTCCAAAAGTTGGCGGTAGGGCGCGGTTTTTTCCGCAGGCGCCCACCTGAACAGTTCCTTGAGGATGCGGCTGCCAACAGTCTTGGATTTGGCCCATTCTTCAAACCCATAGTCTTGCAGCAGTTCGCGCAGAGTCTTGTCAATTGGCAATTGGGCTGTCCGCGTCCATTTCTTGGAGACGATGTAGGCGGCAACGCATTCGTTGCGCTTGGAGTCGCTGAAGCCGATGGTGGCGAATTTCTGGAAGTTTTCGACTCCCGAAAACTGGACTTTGTGCATCAAGGTGCCGTAACGCTTGTCGGTCCGTTCATAGTGAATCGAGACGATTCTGAACGGCAGAAGCAACCGCATGAGGTCGTTGGCCAACCCTGCGCTGGCAGTGCAGGCCTCGATGTAGCTGCGGTGCGCGTTGCCGTAAACGCTGCCGTCGCCACTATAATAACCGGACAGCAAACTGGCCAGAACATCCCGACGGAGGCTGAACGCAATGGCGGGCATGCGTTTTTGGTCTGCCCCATGGTTCAAACCCAACGCGCGCAGGATTTTGGCGGACAGAGTTGACGTGACGATGGCGTTTTTGTTTTCCGAGTAGGAAATACCGAGCGAATCCAAACAGGCTTTGAGCCGTTGCCTGTTTTCAGGGTTCTGGTTGTGGACCCGCGCTCCACGGCCGTTGAAATCGCCTTCCGCCACCCAGATGCCAACCCAATAGGCCAGTTCGGGAGTGAATTTCAAGCGTTCGGGAATGCGGTCGCGGCTTGCTTTGGTGCTTACAGTCAATTGAGAGGAATCGCATGCCGCACGTAATTCAGCCATGCGCTTGAACGCCTGCACGGGAATGCGCATGTCGCCCTTTACGCGCTGCAACACGTCCAACTGGCGCGAGTATCCTAATAATATTTGGTTGACTTTTGCTAGTCCAAAACGGTTGATTGCGTCTTGGACCATTCCGGAAACGTTTCCAACTGTGACATGCGGGTCGTTTCCAAGCAACGCCAGCAAATCCAATTCCACGTCTTGGCCAGTCTCTGTGGCGCGGTTTGGAATTGCAACAAACGATTCGCCCGGGACCAGATTTTGGGTGGGAATGGTTTTTATCATTCCTTCGTCCAGCACGAAAAGGCCGTGGTCCGCAGTCAGTTGGATGCGGCGGCCGGATCGGGTGTGAACTTCGTAGAGTTGTGTTGGAGCCGCGTGGCGTAAGTAATCCGTTACCGGCGCCCACTGGGCTTTTCCGGCTTCGTCAAGGGTTTGAACCAACATGCGTTGCTTGAGCGCCGTAAGTTGTCCCGCGTTCTCGGACAGGTTTTCGTCCACCAACTCGCCGATTTTCCGGCGTTGGGTGGCTCCATCGACTTGGACGATGACCTCTTCATCATATGCCAACGATTCACCGACCCACTTGCTTATGAGTTCGGGCCCTTTTATGGAAATGAAGTTGGACTCGCTTTCAGTTGCTACAGCCTTCGCCAACAGCGTCTTGCCTGTTCCCGGAGGGCCGAACAGAAGTATGCCCCGGACTGGCCGTATGCCGAGCCTCTTGAAAACTCCCGGGTTCTTGAGCGGCATCTCTACCGCCTCCCTGAGTTCACGCTTTACCTCGTCCAAACCGCCTACTTGGTTCCACCGGACGTTGGGAATCTCGACGAAAACTTCCCTCAGCGCTGACGGTTGGATTTCGCGTAGCGCGTTCTGGAAATCGTGGCGCGTTACAGTCAGCTCGTCCAGCACGTTTTGCGGGATTTCGGCGTCCTGCAGCTTTATCTTGGGCAGAACCCTGCGGAGCACTTTCATCGCGGCTTCCTTAGTCAGGGACTGCAAATCCGCACCAACGAAGCCGTGCGTCACTGACGCAAGCTCGTCCAGTGAGACGTCCTTGGCGAGCGGCATGCCGCGCGTGTGAATCTGGAGTATTTCCTTGCGAGACCTCTTGTCCGGAACCCCTAGCTCTATCTCGCGGTCGAACCTTCCCGGCCTTCTGAGCGCGGGGTCTATGCTGTTGGGACGGTTGGTGTTGTGAAGCAAAATCGGAGCTTCACCGCCAAAAAATGCTTCATTGTCACAACCGCACAGATCGTAAACATAGCCGTCGAACGGCAACCTGGTAATTCTCTTGATTTTCGCGCGGCTTATTTTCATGCGGTTAACTGTCTGGAGCCGGAAGGGATTTTGGCGGGCGCCTATGTGCAAACGAAACGCGGTTGTTTTCGGAAGCATATACCCGTCGAGACTTCGTTCCTTCACGATGAAAGAAGAGAACGCAGACTTGATGCCGTGCATTCGGCACAGCCAGTTCAGCTCCAGAATCAACCGCCTGCTGACGGATGTGATTTCGATCTTACCTTCAGGGGACGTATAACCGTCGCCGGCCGCGAAGCCCTTGAGAAATTCGAGGAAAAACTCTTTCGGCATATCGAAAAGCAAAGGCGGCACATGCTTGTTGTGCGCTCCTTTGCCGCAGTGTTGAGCGAAAAATGATGCGAGCAGTTTTGAGTAGTAAACAATGTTTGTCCGAGAACCTGTGGCCGCGACTTTTGAAGGCTCTATCCCGAAATACTCGCCCATCAGATTCTGAAGGTCTGAAATTAGGGCAGGTTCATGGGTTCCAAAACAGAAATCAAGTTCCTTCCGCGAGTAGCCTTCCGCAGCGTAATATCCAAGCAAACGAAACAGGGGAGGGGCAAGATTCACCTCTTCGGGGAGAGAACGTGAAAGAGGAGTTTGGAGTGCCTTGGGCAACCTTCCTCGGCGCCACGCGTAAGCTGTGGTGACATGCGTGCCGGCTGCGTCGGCAGCAGCTGAAACGGACCTGGTTAACGCTTCATTATAAGCTCTTCGGATTTTCGCGGCAACGGGAAGCGTTGAAGGATAGACTGACGAAAACGACGCGCAGCGCAACTGCGGGCCGTTCGTTGACCTGACTTTGTATGGCAAATCAACAAGATACTCGCCTTCTTTCAGCTCGGTCACGGGTTTTGACTCAACGCCTTTTTTGGTTCTGACAAACACGGAGTGGTTTCCAGTTGCCCTTATTTTTCCGCCGTTAAATTTAATTTCGTAGATTTCGTTTACTTTGTGCCGGAAAACGCCGCCAACTTTTTTGAATTCTGCCCGGTCAAAATGAACATTACCGAAATTGTTGTCTGCGGCACGCGAAGAAAAACCTAAAGTATGAACGCCAGAAACAGGTTTTTCTACGTCCGCTTCGCCTTGAGCGTAGAAAGAGTCGACAAAATCCCCAATTGCAACCAATCCGGTCCCTTTTTCGTTCCTGACCAAAATCGGCGTGTCTCCAGTTACACTTGCAGCTATGACCACCACTTGCCCCCTGCTCTTTAGTCCGTCCATGAGCGTATTATGGAGAAGCGTCGGGACGTTCCCGCCCACGAAATTGCCTGTTTGAGTTGTCAAGTCGTACATCGTCATCCCGGGAATTTTTTTAATTGACAGGATGCGCGTCCACGCCACTTGGGTTTGCAGCAGCGAGTCAAGGCACTCGACCCAACGGGTTTTCTGCCCCGCGTATAAGCCGAGGAAATAATTCAGCTTGTCCTTGCCAGCCGCCCTGGTTCCAGTCAGGTAGCGGTAATCGTTATCCTTCAGACCCGAAAGGCCGCTGCGCAGCGCATTGAGCGCTTCTTGCATGTTCGGGACAAACCGGACCGAAGAGCTTACAGTTCTTCCAGCCAAAAGCTCATGGAACTTGGCCAGCCGGTCTTTTCTGACCGAGCCTATTGTTTCGGCATAACGCAAAGCGCCCTTGGTTCCGTCCAGCACGTTGCAGTAGTGCATGCCGTTTGCAAAGGAGTAACTCGTGAGAAAACCGAGCGAAAGCAGGAGAGCACCCAAGTCCTGCATCATTTGCCTGCTTCTGGAGAAAGCGCGGAGGTTCGATGACAGGGAAGCGTCGCAGTCGAAATAGGCCCTAACGAACGCTTTCTTGCACGCAGTTGTGGCAGTGAACAGGAGCGGCGGGAGGGCGATAATGTGGGATTTTTTGCCAATGGGGATACCGAACAGGTCGTTCAGCAGAAACGGCAGCGTTTGGCAGGCGATGTCCAACCTATAATACTTGTCGTTGATTTTTTTGAGGCAGCCTTCTTTGCCGAACAGTTTGGCGGAAATTTCCTGGGCGCGCAGGACCACTTCGGGCTTGCCGGAGAAATTAACGCGGGTTTTGGCCATGCTTCCGTCGGCCATGACGTAGCCCACAAACTCGGCGAGCTCGGGAGTCAGTTCGCGCACAGTCTTGAGGAAGTAAGAGTCCTTGACGTAGTTCCGGGAATACTTGAACACCGAAACGCCTTTGACGTCTTCCCACAACAACGCCGCGAATGGGGCGGCCCGGACAACACCTAGTTTTCGCCCATTCCGTAGAATGCTGACGCTCTGCAGGGATTCAAGGGACCTAAGCAGGCGGCGGACGTGGATGCGCTCGTTTTCATTCTTGGCAAACGCGGAAAAGACCTCGGCAACACTGCACTGTTTTTTGTCACGGATAAAGTTGAGCAAACGCGTACGAAGGGTCCCGTCTTCCTTCAAAGTACAGTGCGTGTTGAAGTGCGTGAATTCCGCCCGGTTCACGTAGCGGCGGCCGAAAACAGCCGCGCCCCTGTCGGAAAGCTGGAAGGAGTAACAGCCAGAAAGGCGGCCCATCAGGTCAACTGGTTTTTCTTCCAGTCCGATTTCAGTCGGCACCGCCACATAATCGCCCGCGTTAAGTTCGGTCACGGGAACCCATTCCAGGCGACCCTCGGAAATAGTGCAAAAGCGCTGGATGGCCGACGTTTTCAAGTTTGCCCCGTTGTCTAGCACGACTTCGTAAGCATCCGGAACGAACAGCTTGTTCATGGCCAAAACAGGCGAATGCTTGATCTCTTTTTCAGCTAATGCGTTAACTTTCAGCCCTTGCGGGTGAACGTACTCTACGCCGTTCATGACGTATTTTTCCCCTTGGACGCTTTCGTAGAGCTGTTTAATCGGCACCACGCCATCAGATGTATATATAGGAGTGTCGGGAGAAACACACAACAACTGGCTGACTACCCGTTTTTCGACTTCGCCCACGACCTCCTCGCGTTTTGGGGCTATGGCATCGAGCTCGTCTATGAACATTATGGTGGGGGCGTTGTCTTCCGCTTCCTGGAATATCTGCCTTAACCGCTCCTCAGCTTCGCCGACGAATTTCGAGATTATCTCCGGGCCGTTGATGGTTATGAAGTGAGCGTCGCTTTCATTCGCTACTGCCCTCGCCAACAGCGTCTTGCCTGTTCCCGGCGGGCCGTAGATGAGAACCCCTTTGGGCGGTTCTATGCCAAGCCGCTCAAACAGGACCGGGTGCCTCATGGGCAGCTCGACCATCTCGCGGATTTTCTGCACTTCGTCCTTGAGGCCGCCTATGTCTTCGTACGAGAGCGTTGCTATCTTGCCCACTTCCTTCAGCGGCTCGTCCTTGAGTATGACCTCGGTTTCAGGGGTGATGACGAGCAACCCTGTAGGAACGGTCTGCGCTACGACGAACGGGAAGCTGGTGCCGAAAACATTCACGGAAAGGATGTCGCCCTTGCTCAACGGCTTGCCTATGAGGTTCTTCTTGACGTAAGCGTCGAAACCTGGAGCGTAGCGTGAAGGCTGGTTGGGGGCGATGACTATTTTTTTCGCTGGCTTGATTTCTGCTTTCTTGATCTTTACTCGGTCTCCTAGGCCCACGCTGGTGTTCTGGCGCAGTATGCCGTCCATGCGGATTATGTTCATGCCTTCGTCCTGCGGGTGGGAAGGAAGAACCAGCGCGGCGGTTTTCTTCTTCCCGTTTATCTCCACCACGTCCCCGGTTGTAAGCGCGAGCACTTTGCGCGCATTCGAATCCAGCCTTACAACACGCTTGCCGTAGTCTATCTGCATCGCTTCCGCTACTTTCAGTTCAATCTCTTCCATACAGTAAGCACCACGCTATCATTTCTGGAAAAAACTTATTAAACCCCTCGCTTTAAAGCCCGGAAAATTCACTTGAGCCTACGGGGAACAAAAAAGGAGGCTTTTCACTTCAGCTCGGAAAAAACGCCCGTCTTGAGGTTCTTTTTGACGTTTTCTGCGTCGAAAGCGAAGCCGTTCATCGTCACGTACACTCCGGGCGGAAGGGTTTGCACGAAAGCCAAGGCGCAGCCGAGGTTGAACGAGCCGTCCGAGCTGTTGAAAGCGTAGGGAACCATTGCTCCAGTCAGGACAATGGTCTTGTTCTTGACTTTCTTCTTGAGGGCGCGGGCCGTCTGGTCGGCAGTATCTGTCCCGTGCGTTATGACTATCTTGTCCTCTTTCGCTTCCGCACAGGCTTTTGCTATCTTTTCGCGGTCGATGTCTGTTGTGTCGCGGCTGTCCTTCAGGAAAACCGTTTCCACGCTTATTTCCAGCTTGCACCGGGCCTGTTCCAGCACCTGCGGCAGATGGGTTTTCTTGAACTCCAACAGCTGCTCTATCTCGTCGTACTCCTTGTCGAACGTCCCGCCGGTTACGAAAATCTTGATTTTCATCGTTTTCCCTCGCAAATTTTTTGTCGCTAGCTGTTTTTCAAAGTTTGCTCCAGATCATTCAAGTCAAAGCACAGGACCTTTTTGCCTTCGTATTCGGTTATTTTGCTTTTAAAAGATTTCGCAAACACCGCTAATATTTCTCTCCTCTTGTTTTTGCGCCAGTCAACGAAAGCAGTTTTTTCGTTCAAGTTTTTGATGACATCCTGCGCGTTCACTTTTTCCTTCCACTTGCACTCGGCAAAGAAGATTTTATTGTTTTTTTCGTCTGTAGCGCACACATCTATTTCGTACTGGTTCTCCCCCTCCCTTGCTCCGGGTATCCTGCCCCATTGTTTTCCAGCGTTATTGGAAGAGAGGGGGATAAGGCGGGGGCGCTGCTTCAAAATCTCAATAATTGTTTTCTCAAATTCAAGCCCGGCAAAAGTAGTGAAGTTTTTCTTGAACTTGGCTGTTGCTTGATTTTCTGAACTGTTCTCTATTTCATCATAATATGGCCAGACAAACTTCGTCCAAAACGACAGGAAACGGTCGGCAGTATAGAAACGCACGTCTTTTTTGCCTCCGCCTAACGAAGGGTATCTTTTTTCAACAAACCCGTAATCTGAAAGCAGCATCAGATACTTGCTGACCTCGTTTGCCTTGATTTGAACTGCATTCGCTATTTTAGTTGCTTCAGAAACACCACAGGATACTGTGAAAAGTATCTTTGGAAAAACCAGTGAAGTGGGAAAGCTCTCTTTCAAAAGCAGTTTGCCTTCCCTCAAAAGAAGCCCGTTCTTTGAGAGAAAAGCATGCTGGACCTGAGCCAGTGAAGGGCGCTCGATGACTTCGAGGTATCTTGGGACTCCGCCAACACAAAAGTAAGTTGGCAGCACTTTTTCTATTTTGGCGTTTTTTCCGTACCATTCTAGGACATGCTGCAAAGAGAGCGGCGTTAGTTTAATGATTTGAGTTGCGCGGCCATAGAGCGGGCTTGACAAAGAGTAGGACAGGTCTTCCATTACCCTGATCAAAGAACCAGACAAAACAAGCTTGATTCCTTTAGGTTTGACGATGTCTTCCCAAATTGCCTGGAATTCTCCTATTGAGCCGGGAAGGTAAGAGTACTCGTCGAGAAATATTAGTGTTCCGTCCGGCAGGGAACTGAAGAGGTCTTTGAACGAAGCGGGCGAAAAACTCGGGAAACCAAAACGCTTGACAACCGCTTCGGACACTTTCCTTAAATTCGTATTATAGTCCGCCTCCTCCAGCATTACGAAAACATCGACCTTGGCTTTTTTACATACCTCCCTCAGCAAACGGCTTTTGCCAACCCGCCTGCGGCCGTATAAAATAATCAGCTCCGGGCCCTTGCGGGAAAGGGCGGAAACTAGCTGTTTCAGTTCTTCCTGCCGGTTCACGAATGCTTTCTCTTCCATGGATTTATATAAACATAAACAATATATAAACCTATTCTGGGGAAGGACTCGCGTTTTTTTCTTTCCCGCAAGCATCAATTGCGCCAGCTTCTTGGAGGCAACCACTCGCGCCTGCTCGCGGTTTCCCCCGCGAACCGGACGCATCCCCCTTCCTTCTACGCCGAACAATCATTTCCTCTTCCCAGCAAGCATGATTTGCGCGAGCATGGCTTCCAGCTGGATGCGCTCGTCAGCTCCTTCGCTCAAACGGAAGGAGTATTCTCCCAAACGGTCAACGAGAAAAACCTTGGTTTCGTCGGAAATGCTAAGCGAAACCACTTCTCGGTACATCTGGCGCATCACATCTTCACCGCTCAAACCATACGCGAGCATGAGGTCGTCCAGCTGCTTCCTTGCTTCTGTGAACTTGCCGTTCAAGGCCAAAGCGACCATTTCGGCTATTTCCTTGGGACGGGCCTGCGCGCTCACCTTCAAAACCTGCTCCTCAGTCACCTTGGAGCCCATCACTGACACTCCCTGCAGGACGTTCAAGACCTTGCGCGCGTCGCCTTCGGAAACCAACACGACAGCGTCCTTAGCTTTTTCGTCCAGAACCAAGCCCTCCGCTTTTGCGACCTTGCCAACAAGTTCCCCGAGCTCCTCGTCCTTCAAGGGCGAGAAACGGAAAACAGCGCACCTGCTCTGAATTGGTTCTATGATTCTGGAGGAATAGTTCGCTGAAAGGATGAAGCGGACGTTCTTGGAGTACTGCTCCATCGTCCTGCGCAAAGCCTGCTGGGCGTCCGGAGTGAGGGCGTCGGACTCGTCGAGGAAGATTATCTTGAAGGGCACGTCCGCCAACGCGAGCGTGCGGGAGAAGTCCTTAACTTTTCCTCGAATTATGTCAATTCCGCGCTCGTCACTACTGTTTAGCTCTAGAAAACTCGAGCGTATGTCGTCTCCAAACAATTCGTGCGCTAACGCCAATGACGCCGTCGTCTTGCCGATTCCAGCCGGGCCCGCGAACATGAGGTGGGGAAGGTTCCTTTGCTTGACGTAGCCTTTCAGGCGTT
>JACROM010000062.1:3624-6755 GCA_016214445.1 Microcaldota archaeon | reverse complement strand
AGCGCCGAACAACAGCATGAACGCGGGCAGTATAAGCAGCATGGGCTTGAACTGGAGCTTCATGGACTCCATCATCATGTCCATCATCTGCTTCTGCCTCTCCTCCAGCCTCTTCAGCTTCGCCTCGTCCTTCTCCTTTGCGGCTGCCTGGACTTCCTTCTGTATCGAGTTCATTTCGTTCTGAATCTCCTTCACCCTCGCGCGGTCGCCTATGGTGTACTGTACAACAATTGAGAAAATGGAAAAAACAAAAGCAGAACCTAACAGCACGTACACATCTGAAACCATGGCAAAATCACTGGACTATGTTTTTCAATACGGGGTAGATTTCGAACAACTGCTGCCGGGCGAGGTCCTCGTAGAAACGGTAAACTATTCCAACAGTAAGTAGTATGCCTGTTCCGGTACCCAACGCGCCCGTAATGTCCGCGAACCACGCGAGCAGGCCGACGAAAAGGCTTCCAAGTATTGTTATTACGGGAATGTAGCGTTGCAGTATGCTCTCGGTTATGCGCGGGTCCTGACGGAAGCCCGGAATCTGCAGCCCCGCCCGCTCGAGCTGCTTGGCCACGTCGCTCGGGCCCATGCCCGTGCTCTCTATCCAGAACCAGCCGAAAACTACGCATAGTACAACCAGTGCAAGTCCGTAAATCAGAACGTGCAATATCTCGCTGGGCTGCAGTATCAGCCGCAGGTACTCGGCGTAGCCGCCTGGCAACAGGAGCGGCGAAGGCATTGCGTTGACGTAGTAAGCGAGTCCGTCAACAGGAAGGTTTCCCTGATAGGTGCCGAAAGGACCTGCCTTCAGGCCTTCCTGGCCCACTATTGGAGCGGCGGTAAACGCGCCCAACAACTGTATGTTCAACAGGACAGCCGAAGCAAGTATGACCGGAATGTTTGAAACGTAAAGAAACTTGATGGGGTAGCGTGCGCCGAGGCCGCGCGCCCTGCCGTAAGCGAGCGGAAGCTCTATCTTCATGCCTTCCGCGTACACCACAACCAAGAAAACTATGATTGTGAACAAGATGGGAGCCAGAGACCACACTGCTGCAGTCACGCTGCCAGATGGGTTCACGAGGTTCCACACGAATCTCGGGATAAGACCGGCCGGCTCTCCCGAGGCGCTCACTGAAAGTATGCTCAGCGCGCCCACGAATACCGCCTGCGACACGCCTGCTGCTATGAACAGCGAGATGCCCGAGCCGATGCCGTACTTCTGCACCACCTCGTCAAGATACAACAGTATGATCGCGCCGAGCGCAAGCTGCGTCACTATGAGGAACTGCGAAATGAACGTGCCGCCAATTGCCGGGATGTAACCTGAAAAAACGAATATGGCCGACTCGAAGAACGCAAGGAATATGGCTAGCATTTTCTGCACGCCCTGAAACATCTTCTTGTTTTCGGGCACCTGCAAGTCGAGCTTTACGAGGCCGGAGCCGACAGCCAGTTGAAGGAATATGGAAGCCAAGACTATGGGACCGATGCCGACGCTGATGAGCGTGCCGGTCTTGCTTCCCAGAAGGATGTCTAACCGCTCAAAACGCTGCTGTATTGCTGACGGGTCAACGCCTATTGGAAAAATCTGGCCGAGTATGAAGAAAATCAAGAGCGCAGCGAAAGTCCACAACAAGCGTTCCTTGAGCCCTGGCATGCGCTCCGGACGCTTTACTTCAGGCAGAATACTTGTTACTGGCCTAAGAACTTCGAGAAACGACATTTTGAAAAAACACCGCACACGGCTCCAAATAAATATTCCGACTTGTTCCAGCAGCTTGCGCCGCCTGGAACTTGGATATGTTCCGTTCTCGCACGCGGAGATGGAATAAAAAACTTTGCAGTGGCTTTAGAAGGTAGAGGTTGTTCCGCCTGACTTCTCTATTTTTTCTTTTGCCTTGGCTGAAAAGCGCTCCGCCTTCACAATCGCCTTAAACTGGAACTCGCCGCCAGAGAGAACCTTCACGCGCGGCAGCACTATCTCGTAGAATCCTTCGGTGTTCTGCTTGAACGAGCCTACACGCTTGGAAAGCTGTCCGAGCGATACAGTAGCGAAATCCTTCCTGGTCGGGTTGGAGAAACCGTGCAGCCCTTTCGCTTTCTTGTTGGTCCCCTCGTACTTTATGGTATGGAGCCAACGGTGCTTGTGGTACCCAGCGCGACCGACGCCCCCGCGGTTGCCCTTGCCCCTGCGGATTTTGGTGTTGCCTCCGCCGAACGTCCTGTTGCCGAGGTGCTTGCTTTTCCTGCTCTTTATTCTGCGCGCCATAAATATTCAACCAACCATCGACTTCAACAAAACTTCTATTTCCTTGCCCCAGTAACCTAGCATTCCTGCAGGGTAGGGCCTCTTGACTGAACCGAACCTCTTCGTCGGCGGGTGAAGACGGGCCGGCGAGCCTTTTTCCTTGAGTTTTTTGGCCAACGCGTCACCTACTTCTCCCCAGGCAATAGCGTGCTTTGCAACAGAGAGCATGCCCTTGCTTGTGGTAGTATCCTCAAGCACAATGGCGTGGTAGCGCCTAGTTAGCTTCAACTGCTTGAGAGTTGTCTTGACCTTGTAGTTGAGGTTCCTTGTTCCGCGCAACAAAACAGCTGCTATCATGATGTTCCACCCTTCAAGTGGCTGAGCGAGCCAAGGGCGCGCGTCGTCGCAAGCGCAGAATTAAGAATGTTCTTGGTCCTGCCCTTTGCGAACGTCCACACGTCCTTTACGCCTGCAAGCTCTAACACTTTTCTCGAAATTTTGCCTGCCACTATGCCGACACCGCGCGGGGCCGGCTTTATCGTTATCGTAAGGGTACCGCACTTGCCAACTACTTCGCGCGGGAGCGAGTTCTGCAAACCGCCCACGTCTTCCCACGACCCGGAGCCGCGCGGGACGAATATGAGGTTCTTCTTCGCGTCCTTGACCGCTTCCGCTATCGCGTCCCTTGTTTCTGCAGCCTTGCCCACTCCTACTCCCACTACGCCGTTCCTGTTGCCCACTAGAGCAACAGCGCGCATCTGCATCTTCCTTCCGTAGGAAGTCATGCGCTGCGTGCTGCGGACTTCCAGAACCTCTTCGGTCAGGTCGGGCAGAAGTATGTCGAATACTTCAGGTTCGAGAACGGGCTTGCCGCACTCGAGCAGCT
>JACROM010000062.1:0-3613 GCA_016214445.1 Microcaldota archaeon | reverse complement strand
CAGCTGCTCGAATGAGCTGATCTCGCCGTTCAGGACCTTCCTGCCCAAACCGGTTTTCGGCACCCAAGTTTTCTGTTCCCTTTCAGCAGCCATGTTTATTACGCCTCATCCCATGATTTTTTTCTTTGCCTTGGCGAACGCTTCGTCAAGCTTCAGGTGCTTGCCTTCCATGCGTTCCTTGGCAGGCAGTATGCTCTCGTCCAATGACGTCTGGAGGCCTGCATCAGCCGCGCCCTTGCAGCACACGAAGACTATTCCGCCCTGTGTAGGAGCCTGCAGTCCTATGTCCAAAACGAACTCCTTCACTCCTTTCTTTGCAGCTCTTTTCGCTGCCAGCGCGCCAGTAAGGTAGGCGGAAGGCGCGTTGCACTTGCCCGCGAAACCGCAAGCGCCTAGCAGGTCCTTGGAGCTTGCAGTAGCCAAAACCCGGTCGCCATTGGCGGAGAATTCCACGAACTGAACTATAAAGTACTTGTTCGTTTTTCTGGCAACTAGCCTGGGCTTGCCGCTCTTGAGCAGGGCAAGCCTCTTCGCGTAGTCGGTCCTTACGTCGCGCCTTCTCCTGAAATGCGTCCTGAACAATGGTCCGTTCGCTTCTGACATAAATGTTCAACCTTTCATGTTTGCCTGCATGAACGCAAGCAACTGTTTTTTGCTCTTGAAGTTCGCGCCCTTCACCATGCGGTAAGCGCGCCTGTAAACATCCATCGGAAGCTTGCCCTTGAACGACTTCAACAGCGCCCGCTGCGACCTTACTTTTGCCATCCATCTTTCCTTGTCCGAAATCGAAGGCGCGCCTTTCTTGCTTCCGCGGCCGCGCCGCCTGCCGGCCTGTACTCGCGACTGCTTGAACTTCGCCTTGCCGCGGCCAACTCCCTTTGCAGGAATGGAGTACACGACTCCAGCGGCAATGAGTCCGCGGACGTCGTCGCGGGTTATTGCCGTGGCTGCCTCTTTGTCGTCCGCTATCTTGACGCGCGAAATGCCGCAGCCGAAAATGCTGCCTGCGAGCCTCTTGACTGTTTTGATTGTCATAAACCTAATTCAACACCTTGAGCTTCAATTCTGCTGCTTTTTTCTTCAGCGCATCGTACTTGCGCTTCCCGAGTTTTCCGGAAAACCTTACTGCCTCGCTTTTTACGGAGAGCAGTTCCTTCTCGTTCGAGACCAGAACCTCTTCTTTTCCGCACGGGTGGAGTCCCCTGCCTGCGCACGCGCCGCGGTAGCCTATCTTGGGAAGAAGCCCGAAACCCTTCTTGAGTATCCTGAGCTTGTTGTCTATGCCGCGCGGCTTGCGCCACCCGGTCCTCGCGACCCTCTTTTTCTGTGCGCGATTCTGCCTTACGAACCTCATAACAATCACTCGCGGTATATGCCGTCCTGGAATACCCTCTCGTCGCGGCAACGTATCTTGGTTGCGCGCATCATGTTCGACGCGGTCTGCCCGACGTCTTCCTTGTTTATTCCGGAAACGGTTATCTGCTGGCCCTTCACGTCAACCTTGACGTCGCCCTTCACTTTCGCCTTCCTAGGAGTCTTTTCTCCGAGGAAGTTCTTTATCAACACTTCCTTACCCTTCACTTCAACTGTAACCGGAAAGTGCGAGTAGACGAGCTGCAGGTTCTTTTCGTAAACCTTCTGCACTCCCGCAATCATGTTCTTGAGGTGCGATTCTATGGCGCCTACATTCGCCCTCACCTTGCGCGTTGCCTTATTTGCGTTAACGGAAACCTCGACCTTCGGACCGTCCACCGCTACCTTGACTGTTTCGGGAATGCTGCGCCAGAGCTTGCCTTTAGGCCCCTCCACAACGAGCAGGGAACCTTCGATGCGGACTGTGACACCTGAAGGTACTTCCATTTCAACCACTCAATAAACGTAACCGAGCAGACGGCCGCCTATCTTCTTTTCTTTCGCTTCGATGTGCGACATTACCCCTTCCGAGGTCGAGACCATCATGAGCCCGGTGTCCTTAGCTGGAAGGAAACGCTGTTCGAACTTCTCCCACGTGTCCTTGCCAACAGCGAATCTCGGCTTTATCACGCCACACTTGTTGATGTTGCCTGTGAGCTTGACGGCGAACGCGCCGCTCTTCCCGTCGTCTTCGAACTCGAACTCCCCGACGTACTTGTTCTTCTGCATCAGCAGGAGCACCTCGCGGACGAGCGACGAAGCGGGCGCTACGCGGGCGAGCGGCATGCCCTTCTTCTCGGAAACGTACAGGACGTTCAAAGCGTTTGCAAGCGTATCCATAAACATCACGAGTACTTGTCGAAGCCCAGGTCTTCCGCTTTCTCGCGGAAGCACTTCCTGCAGCAGTACAGGCCGTACTTGCGTATGAGGCCGTTCGAAGTGCCGCAGAACCTGCACCTCCTCTTCATTCTCTTCTTGTACTTTGTTTCAAGCTTCATCATACGGATTCAACCACTTCTACTGAAAATTCCTTTTTCATGAACTCGACTGTCTCCTGCTTCGAGACCTTCTGCCTCAACGGCAGGCTCCTCTTGGCTATCCGTCTCCTCGTAATACGCGCGCCCGGCTTCACGAGCGTGACGCACACGTCGAACCCGAGCATACCGATGTTCGGGTCGTACTTGGCTCCGGGAAAATCGATGTACTCCGGCACGCCGAAAGAAACGTTTCCGCTGCTGAAGCTCTGCTCCTTGATCTTCTTCTCCTTGACCTCGAGCGCCTTCGCGACGAACTCCTTGGCAGCGGTGCCGCGGAGAGTGACTTTGACGCCGATGGCGTCGCCCTGCCTCAGATTGAACGACGGGTTCCTGATCCTGGAAAGGGTTTTGATCGGCTTCCGGCCGGTAAGCCTCTCGAGCAGGGTGCTTGCGTTCTCGAGCGGCTGGCCTCCTGCGCCTACGCCTATGTTGACCGTGACCTTTTCCAAACGAGCGGCGTTCATTTGTTCACCTTGAAGTCCTGGTCGACCACGAAAAGGTAGTCCTTGAGCGTGAGAATCTCGTGGCCAGCTTGCTTGAGCCTCGCCTCGTTGCTCTGGCTTCCCTTCCTTACTGTAAGTTCCTCGAGCACTGCAGTTTCACCGGAGTGCTTGCCCTTGTAAATATAACAGTTCGCCCCTTTCTCGAGCTTCATGAACCCTTTGAGCTCGCGACCTGGAACGGAAATCTTGACGGTGTCGCCGGCTGCAAAACGGTCCTCCTCCTTCACTATGAGGTAGTTCGTGCCGTCGTGCAGGTTCAGCTGTATCTTGCCTTTCTTGACAGTTGTCTTGTTCATCACGCGGCAGAGCTTGGGGCCGAACTGCGCTTCCTGCGTGAACAGGCGGCCTTTCTTGAAAAGCATGAGGTAAGTCTTGCCGAGCTTCGGTATCTGGAGGTAGTCCATCAACCCGATGGGATAAGCGACATCCTTAACTGGCTTGCCGTTAACCAAAACCTCGGATTTTGAAAGGAGCTTCTTGGCTTGCCTCACGTTCTCGGCGATTTTCAGCTGCTCGATTAGGACGGTGCACAATGCTACGGACTGGTCGTGAGGGCCCGCTGACGGCTTCTTCAGCCACACCGATTCCTTGCGGTGGACGTTTATTGCGCGCGGCGCAGCGAGGCGCTTCATATGCCTTGAACAACCATGCGATGCCATA
>JACROM010000097.1:4654-10272 GCA_016214445.1 Microcaldota archaeon | reverse complement strand
TTCCTGTTCCAGGATGTCCCGAACCCATTTTTCCATAAGCCCTATAGGGATTATAAATATATAAAGGTTTCGGTCGTGTTTGTAGAGGCAGAATTACGAAAAAGACGGATTATTCCCTAAAACACTGCGGAGTTACGGTTTTAAACAGGCAAAACATTCAAGACACATGAAAAAAATATTCCTCGCCCTTGCATTCGGACTCCTGCTCCTTGGTTGCATCGGAAGCGCACAGGAAAAAACAACAGCGGCAGAAAACTCAAACCAAACCGGAAGCCCAACCCAAGAAACAGCAGACCAGCAGGGCAACACGCCGGCATCGGCTCCAGCCCAAACAACTGCAATGCCTGCTGCAACTCCGGCGTTGACGCCGACCGTATCGCAGGCTCAGACTGAAACCGTACAAACAACGGCAACACCTATTCCCGCGCCAGCTCCGGAAGCACGCATAGAAATAAAGGGCTTCGCTTTTTCGCCCGCGGAAATTGAAGTAAAGGCGGGCACTACAGTCGTCTGGACGAACGCGGACGGAGCGAAGCACACTGCCACAGGGGACGCCGGCGATTTTGACACCGGATTGCTTGCGCAAGGCGAGGGTGGAAGTTTCAAGTTCAACGAACCGGGAACCTACAGCTACCATTGCACGCCGCACCCCTACATGAAAGGGACAATCAAGGTGACATGAAGACGATGGCAGCGGTTCCAGTTTTGTTCGGGTCTCCGGTGACGGTCTTGACAGGGTTCCTCACGCTGGCCCTGCTCCTGACGACGACGGCGGTCGGGCTCTTCAAAATCCAGTTCAAATACCACCGCTACATCGGCATAACAACAGTCCTTTCCGCGTTGCTCCACGCGCTCACGGTAATATACTCCTACTATCTCTGAACCTGAACGGCAATCGTCGGCCGGGCAAAGGGTAAATAAACGCCTGCCGCCAACAACAACCGCGGGGGAATTACGGATGAAAACCGAAGAACTACTTTTGAAGATTAGAGAGCAGAAACCTTTGGTGCACCACATAACGAACTGGGTCACCATCTACGACTGCGCGCAGGCGATAAGAAGCATTGGGGCGTTGCCTGTCATGGCGCACGCGGAAGAGGAAGCGGCAGAAATGACTGGCATCTCGTCGGCGTTGGTGCTCAACATCGGCACACTCACCACTCCTTTGCTTAAGTCGATGCACCTCTCGGCCAAGCGGGCGAACGAAAAAGGGATACCGGTTGTCTTGGACGCGGTCGGGGCAGGGGCGACGCCCATGCGCTCGGAGGCGGTGAAGGATCTTCTCGACAACTCGAAGATAGACGTGCTGAAGGGCAACGCGGGCGAAATCAGTTCGATTGCCGGGCTGCAGGCAGAAGTAAGAGGAGTTGAGTCAGGAACAATTCAAGGCGACCCGCGGAGCGCAGCGAAAGAGCTGGCCAAAAAACTCGGAAACACCATAGTGATTACCGGAAAAGAGGATTTCGTCTGCAACCAGGAAAAAGCATACGCAGTTAAGGCGGGCCACGAAATGATGGGAAAAGTGGTGGGAACAGGGTGCATGGCTGCTTCCATCATAGGCGCTTTCTGCGCAGTGGAAAAAGACTACGCCTTCGCTTCCGCGGCAGCGTTGGCGGTTTACGGAAAAGCAGGAGAGAAGGCAGCCGCAAAAACCAAGAGGCCGATGGAGTTCAAGCACTGCCTCATGGACGAACTGAACGAAATTGATGGAAAGGGGACGACGATGGAAGGTGTGATAGTTGCAACAGATTAAAGGATTATACGTCATCACAGACCGCGCGCTTACAGGAGGAAAGGACGTCGAGGCAGCAGAACAATCGCTGAAAGCAGGGTGCAAAATCATCCAGTACCGGGAGAAAGAGCGCCCATATGGGGAGATGAAGGAAAAGGCCTTGAAGATCAAGGAACTTTGCAGACCGCACGATGCCTTGTTTTTCGTGAACGACCACGTAAAACTGGCTGTTGAAACGCAAGCGGACGGACTGCACTTAGGACAGGAGGATGTTTCTTTCGAGGAAGCACGAAAAGAATTCGACGGAATAATCGGTTTGTCCGCTTCAACCTACGGGGAGGCAATCAAAGCTCAACAGGCGGACTACATCGGAGTCGGCCCGGTCTTCCCCACCACAACCAAACCGAAAACAGCTTGCGGAGTAACTGAACTGGCGCGAATCGTTAAAGCATCAAAGAAACCAATCATTGCAATCGGTGGGATAACGCTTGAAAACGTGAATGAAGTCATGGATGCCGGCGTGGAAGGAGTAGCTGTAATATCCGCCATAATGAACGGCAACGTTTTCGATAACACGAGGAAGTTTTTGCAACTTGTTGAAGTGAAAAAATGAAAGAACTCGCTGAAAGGGAAGGAATTGACGCCAAAGCCTTGGAGCAAGAGCTGAAAGCAGGACGAGCGGTTGTACTGAAGCACGCGAAGAACCCGATAGTGCTGAACCGTTTTTGTTCCACGAAAATAAACGCCAACCTCGGCACGTCCATGCAAAGCAGCCCGGAAGCGGAACTCAAGAAGGCGAGCGTGGCGATAGAGCACGGGACTGACACCATAATGGACCTGTCCACAAGGGACACCGTCCACTCGCTGAAAAGGATTATTTCCGCTTCAAGAGTGCCTGTTGGGTCGGTGCCGATTTATTCCTGTTTTCCCTCGCCGACCGAGGATGATTTTTTGAAGGCAATAGAAGCGCACGCAAAAGCAGGCGCGTCATTCGTCACGGTTCATTCGGCAATAACGCGCGGGTCTGCTGAAAAGGCAATGAACCGGATAACTAAAATAGTGAGCAGGGGCGGCGGAATCATAGCGAAGTACATGAAGGAAAACAGCGCGGAGAACCCGTTGTACAGGAACTTCGACAAGGTGCTGGAAATCTGCAAAAACGCCGATTGTGCCATCAGCTTGGGCGACGCCCTTCGGGCGGGCTCGCTCGCCGACGCAAATGACGAAGCGATGCTGGCGGAGCTGAAGCTGCAGGGCGAACAGGTTTTGAAAGCGAGAAAAGAGGGGGTACAAGTGTTTTGCGAGGGGCCGGGCCACATGCCTTTCGACACCATAGCCAAAAACGTCGCATTGCAGAAGGAGTGGTGCCACTACGCTCCATATTACGTGCTGGGGCCGCTCGTTACCGACCGCGCTTTGGGGTACGACCACCTGAACGCGGCAATAGGCGCTACAGCAGCTGCGGTCGCGGGGGCGGAATTCCTGTGCGCGGTGACGCCTTCAGAGCATTTTGCCCTGCCCACTGTCGAGGACATAAAGGAGGGTGTGATAGCGTTCAAGATTGCAGCTCACGCGGCGGACGTGGTGAAGCTCGGACGGAGAGAAAAGGACGACGAGATGTCCCGAGCAAGATACGCTTTGGACTGGAGGAAACAGGAAGAGCTGTCAATAACGAAAAAGAAAATCAACTGCGCTTCAAACAAACCGTGCACCATGTGCGGAGAGCTCTGTCCAATGAAGATTGTTTCGGAGTTGGATGGCGAGTCAAATGAAACAAACAGGAAGGGTCGAGGCGAGTCGAAGCTTTGCGATCGATGCGTTGGGCATCGATCGCTTCCAACTGCTCGCGCCAAGGGGAAAACGAAGGTTGCGATTGGTGCTCCGGTGCACCAATCGCTGGCTCCAGCTCCCCCTGGGGCGACCGTGGGGAATTGTGCCCGATGAAGATTGTTTCAGAAATGGAAGAAAAACCAAGAAAACAAGAGGGGGCGAGGCCCAGGGCGGGCCAGGGGGAAGCTTCCCTCGGGGCGACCGTGGGGAATTGTGCCCGATGAAGATTATCTCTGAGATTGGTGATTGAATGGCATTGAGCGAACGCGAAATTATCGAGTTGCTGAAGAAAGAGCTTTCTCTGCCTGCTGCTTTTGAGGACGCGGAAGCAATCCCGTTCAAGGGCACGCAGTTGATTGTCACAACCGACATGTTGAGCGAAGGCGATGATTTTCCGCTAGGAACACCTCACTACGCAATGGGCTGGATTGCTTCTGCCGCGAACATAAGCGACTTGGGCGCCCGCGGAGCAAATCCATTGGGTTTCCTAATGTCGTGGGGCATACCCGCGCTTGCAGAACAACAAATCCGGGAAATCGCCCGCGGCATCAGGGAGTGCGCTGATTTCCACGGAACGAAGTGCATCGGCGGGGACATGAACCAGACCGAAAAAATCAACCTGTGCGGAACCGCTTTCGGCTGGACGGACAAACCTTTGAGCCGTTCGGGCGCGAGGGAAGGCGACGCGATAGCTGTAACAGGCCCGCTTGGAGCAACAGCAGCAGCTTATTTGACGAGGTGGAACCGTCTGGAAGGTTATGACGGGTTGCTGGCGCGTTTCGACAGGCCAATTGCAAGACTTGATTTGATGCAGGAGCTGAACTCGAAAGGTTTGGTCAACGCGGCAATAGACGACAGCGACGGTTTCGCTCCGAGCGTTCACGGGATATGCAGCGAAAGCAGGAAAGGCGCGCTCTTGAGGTTTGAGGATGTGCCGATATTCAACGGAGTTGGGGAATTCGCTGAAAAAGAAAAAAAGGATCTGCTTTACCTAATCAACATGGGCAACGATTACGAGATGTTCATGACAATAGCGGAGGAAAACTTCGAAGAAGCCAAAAAGGTCGCGAAGAAACACGGCTGCGGGCTGAGCGGAGTAGGCAGGATAACTTCGGGAAAAGTTTTGATTGAAAGGGACGGCAAAACGGAAGAGCTTCCGGCCAAAGGCTTTGCCCATTTTTCAGTTTAGTAAGAGGTTTAAAACCCCCTTGAGACAATATGCTACAACTATGATTTCCAACTACATTTTCGACTGGTCAGGCACCTTGAGCGACGACTTCGAGATGGTCTACAAGGCAACTGCCAAAGTACTGTACGAGGCGTACAACGGCTACAACCTGACGGAAAGCGAATACCGCGAAAACTTCGAACTCCCATACATGAAGTTCTACAGGAAGTATGACTTCAACTCGCACAAGGATGAAGTGGATAGGCTGTTCATGAAGCACGTGGCCGCAAACAATATCTTCCCGACTCCGCTGCCGCGGGCGGGGGAGATACTGAAGAAGCTCCGGGCGAAAGGAAAGAAGACTTACTTGTTTTCAGCTCACCCCAAATCTCTGGTTGCAAAGGAGATTGAATCCTATGGTTTCGCGAATTTCTTCGACGGCATCGAATCCGGCGTGTCGGACAAGGTCGCGACTCTTAAGAACTTCGTCAAGAACCACAAGCTCAACCCGACCGAAACCGCCTACGTGGGCGACTTGGTGCACGACGTGAAAGCAGCTAAGGAAGCGGGTCTGAAGTCAGTTGGAATACAGTCGCGCTACCAGACGACGGAAAAACTCGCCTCTGCGAACCCTGACTACATGATAAAGGACATCGGGGAGTTGCTGGAGTTGTAGTTCTTGTTAGTCAAATTCAAAACCTTGAAGGAACTGCGCAAAAAACTAACAGCGATACCAGAAGAGAAACGGAAAGTAATCGTGCTCGTAGGACGGCATCTCAATGAGGGCACCTACCAAATCGCGGTTAAACACCACGATGCGTGGGAAAAGGAAGGCGCGGTAGCCGTCCAAATCCCGCCCGGATGGACGCCGCAAGGGTTCTGGCAGGG
>JACROM010000097.1:0-4580 GCA_016214445.1 Microcaldota archaeon | reverse complement strand
TTAGGCAACGCAGGTCGTTGGATAAAAAAACAATATTTAGGACACCTATTGAAAAAAATTCCAGATGATAACAAAATAGTTGATTATCTGGCGACGTCCGGTTTTGAGGTTCCGGTCGTCAATTTTCATGCGAATCCGACCGAACTAACAGGTCATCGCGAAGGCTTGCACTTGTCTGCTAACACACATAATTCCAGGATTTCAAACGGCCCGGCAGTTGATGCCTTAGGCGGCATTACACCGGATTTGGTTACAATACACCCTTGCTCATTGCTTGCGGAGTATTATTTCAGACCCTTGAAATACGCTAGCCAATCCATTTATTCATCTCTCCATCGCCATACGAAAAATTTAAAGTTAAATGAACTCGCTAGCCGAAAAGGACCCCAACTTTCACCGAAATATTTGACGGACAGGCAGTTTACGCAGGCCATGTTACTCAAATTTAATGAACAGTACAGCGCGCCTTTCAATTCGTTGCTCAGACACCTTGCAGACAACGGCCTAAAATCGGCAAAAGAGGTAAAAACATGATGCTCCTGACCACTTCACGAAAACCGTGCCAGAACACCCGCGCCATAGCAAGGGCGCTCGCCAAGCTTTTGGGGGTCCATTACGCGAACCGCGGGAAGTCGAGCTTCGACAAGGTCGCGGAGTGGGCGGAAAGGAAGGCGTTGAAAGAAATACTGTTCGTCTGGGACGCGCACGGCAACCCATCCAAGATAGTGGTTTACGACTTGGAGGAAGGCGCATGGGTTGAGCTGGAACTGCACATAAAAGGCGCGAATTTCCCGAGAATCCCGTTCAGGAGGCAGGGGTGCAAAATCAAAGCGGAAGACGCGTTCGGGAGGAAGGCAGCCAAGCTATTCAGCCACAGCAGCGGCCCGAACACCATACTTTTAAGTAGTGACGGACTCAAAGGTTTTAGCGAAGACAAGCTTGTTCTAGAGCTTAAATTCTTAAAGGGTGTATTTAGATGACGGAAGTACCACAGGAAATAACCGAATACCAGAACCTCCAGCAGCAACTGCAGATAATAGCAATGCAGTCACAACAGCTTGAAATGCAGCAGAAAGAGCTGGAAAAGGCATCAGGGGAAGTGGAAGCTTCGAATGGGCCTTTTTATAGGTTCATCGGAAGCGTGCTGGTTGCGAAGGAAAAGGAGCCTTTGAAGAAGGAGCTAGCAGAAGAAAAAGCGGAAATAGCCTCGCGAAAGGAAATGATTGAAAAGCAGGACAAGAAGATAAAGGAACGATTCGAAATCGTGAGGAAAAAAGTCGAAGAGTTGGTGAAGAAACAGCAGAGTGCAAGAGGTGCGTGAAGATGAAGCAATTGTTGTCGTATACGTTCGTGTTGCTGGGAGTAGGCCTCCTGATACTGGGAGTCTACCAGGCGAACCAGTATCTGGTGCAGCAGGCTACAATAGAGCCGTCGCTCAAGCAGCTTGAACAGATGGGGGACGCGAGCCTTTCAGGGTTTAACGTAGAAGAAACCAAGGCGCTCCTGACAGCCAGCACCAACGCTTTGATACAGGGCATTCTCATAGACCTCGTCTTAGGTTTGCTCTTCCTTGCAGCGGGCATCTGGATTGCGCCGGGTGAAAAGCACAAGTAAGCGGGAAGGGGCGAGGCCAACGGTTGGAATCGACTGTCGTGCAACGACAGTCGGAAAGCTCCGTTCGGGCCCAGGGGAAACCGTAGCAACTCCGAAGGAGTTGCGGGTTCCACAAGACGCGAAGCGGCTTGTGCGAACCGAGCACGGTTGCCCCGGGGCGACCGTGGATTGCCCCGAGCGAAAAACACTTCCGGTAGACGGTGCCATTCCGAACAATTAAATATCCCCTAGCCCTAGGTTTCAATCATATAATGAATAGTAAAAAGGTGGTTCCCTTGAAGTTGTCCATATTGGTTTGTTGTCTGTTCCTATTGAGCGCGTTCGCTTTCGCAGCTGAAGCGACCGATGTTCAGAAAGCAGTCGAGGAAAGCATAGCTTCGGGCGGAGGAAGCTCAAGCACAACAACTACGATTGCTGAAGATGATGACTTCGGGCCGAACTTTGGACCGAACGGGCCTGGTTTCGGCGGGCCAGATGACTTTGGTCCTGACGAAGGCGAACCAAGAGGAAAGAAGCCTGTGATGGAACCGCCACGCGGGCAACCAGGGCTGTACGATGAGTTCTGCCTGCGCAAGGAGGAAGACATAAAACAATGCAAAGAAAGCGCCAAGTTCTGCGACCAGATAGGCCAGGAACAGGGGCCGACATGGAGGGTGGACACGGACGAAGGCGTTGAAGAATACAGGATGACCTGCCCGCCGGACACCACGCAAATCAAGAAGTCATGCGTTACAAGGATGCAGAGGGAACAGGAAAGGAACTTCAAGGATAGAGAAGAGGAAATAGACATCAACTGCGAACAAAGGTGGCTGTTTGAGCAGCCCCGCTTCGAAATGGAATGCGAAGGCGGCCAGAGAAGAATGCCGGAGTTCTGCGACAAGACCAAGTTCATCAGCCAATGCGTGGAGAGGATGCCGCAGGACGGCGGACCGCAGGAATGGCAACAGCAGCCGCAACAACCGCAGGGAGAGCAACAGCAACAACCCCAACAACAGCAATGGCAGCCCCAACAACAAATGCCGCAGAGCAGGTGCAAGTCAGAACCGCAGCTACCGCAAGGATGGTACGACAACTGCCAAAGCTCAGGGGGCTGGGCCAAGAAAATCCAGAACAAGGACGGGTGCGTCATGAACGTCGAGTGCGTTTACGGCGAAAAGCCGCCGGAATACCAGCAAACGCAACAACCACAACAACAGCAAGGGCAGCAGCAAAACTACCCACAACAGCCACGGTGCCCGCAGATTGACGAGAACAAGAAGCGGGACTGCATGGATGGCGGGGGCAGGTGGGAGATTAGAAGCGACCAAAGAGGATGCCAATACGTGAACTGCATAAACCAGCCACAGCAGCAGGCAACTTCAGCTCCTCAACAGTGCCCGCCGGAACCAACATCACAAAAAGACTCTTGCTACAGACAAGGCGGACAACCGAAGCCGTTCTACAACATGCAGGGCTGCCTTGAAAGGTACGACTGTAACATGCCGCAACAACAGCAAACTCCGCAGCCGACGCCGCAATCGACGTCAACAACCACCTGCCAGCCGCCATCTACACGGGAAAGCGACGAGTGCACTGCGCGGATGGGAAGGCCCACGCCGCGGTACGACAGCAACGGCTGCCAGACAGGTTACGACTGCCTGCCCGGAACAACACCACAATGCGCGCCGCTTAACGACGCAACCAAGGCAGGATGCGAAGCACAGGGCGGGGTTCTGCGGATAATGACTGACAACGGAGGCTGCCAATTCTACAACTGCGACACCACCCAAAGAGTGCAAACCGCATCTAACCCGTTCACTGCCTATATTACGGGCAGGATGAGCGCGAGCGAAATGTGCGAGCAGGAATGGCAGAGGAACCAGCCGCGATTCCAGGCGGACTGCGAAAGGCAGAAGAAGCAGATGGGCAGGGAAATGAACATCTGCGACGAAAAAGCCTTCATCGCCCAATGCAGGCAGGAAGAACTCGGACGCATGGCAAAAGACCAAGGCAGGCTGAACTACGACCGAATATGCGAGCTTGAAGCCAAGAAGATGCTCCGCAACATGGAACGGTTCTGCAAAGACACCGCCCGTGGAAAAGAGCAGTGCAAGAAGGACACCGAAAGGAACTGCCAGAACATAAACAACGAGCTCGAGAAATGCAGGCAACTCACCGGACCGGACAGGGTCAAGGAAGCAATCAAAAGAGCAGTATCGAACAAGTGCCGTTTTGAGAAAAACCGCCGCAAGGTGGACGTACGCACGATAGACATCAGCGACGTGGGCGGCGGCGAAATACTGCCCGCAATGGTAGCAGTCAGCGAAAGCATAAGCCCGGACGAGGCGAGAAAACTCGAGGATATAGTAGAGAAGGTTGAAAGCTTCAACACCATAAGCGGGCTCCGCATCTACGCCGTGATGGTGAAGGCGAGCAGCTTCAACGACCTCAAGAGCCTGCCTTTCGTGAAGGACGCGAAAATCGACTCCATCAAGCGCTCCATCCGCGCGTACGAGGAAAAGGAAGGCCGCCTTGCGGGTTTGGACAGGGCCGTAACAGCGCTCGAGGCGACAACTGACATGCTTCCGAGCGAGGAAAGCCGCATCGTGAGCTACGAAGCGGAAAACCTCGTCGAGGCCAAGGAAAAAATCAACGAGCTAAGCCATGACAAGGGCGTAACATACGCGATCCAGCAAATCCTCGGAATGAAGGCCGAACAGGAAAAGAAAGAAGCGGAAGAGCTGAAAGCGGAAGCGACAAGGCTCGCGAGCACCATTTCGCGGCTGAAGCAGCTTTCCGAGCAGGTTGACGATGTCGCCCTGCAGGGAGTTCTTGCGGAACAGATAAAGGACCTTGAGTCGCAGCAGCAGAGCATCCAATCCAAGGCAGACGCCAAGGGCAAAGGCGCTGCAGGACTGTTCTCACTGTTCGGGCTGCTGGGATAAAGCTGAATTTCGGCAAATTCTGTTTTTTTTTCTTTTTTTATT
>JACROM010000089.1 GCA_016214445.1 Microcaldota archaeon | reverse complement strand
TTTCTTTACGTAATGACTGTACAAAGAAAATAATGCGGCCGAATTCTGTCCCACAGCCCACAAATTAGACGTATTCTTATACGCTATCTCTGAAAGCTGCTTGAAAGTACTCACGGACAGTTTTAGCTTTCTGCGGTTTAAAAAGAAGTCGGCTGAAGCAGACTTCCACCAGTACGTTGCTACAAAACCTTAGCTTTTTCCTGCAAGCGCTACCAGTTTCCTGAACGCCTTGGCGTGCCGCTCGTACGCAGTTCGTTAAGTCAGTCACCGTATTTTTCCAGCATGTAATCGTAAGCGTAGGCGTACAACCCGTTTTTCTTGGCGCATGCCATGGCCTTCCGCAATGGCTCCACCTTCAGGCCGTCTTTTTCCTCAAACTCCAGCGACTTGGCCGGCTCCAGCACGATGAACTCGCAACACTTTCTCGATTTAAATACGAGAAGCGAGAAAGTACGCATGGCGCGTATGCCTTCAAAAAAAAGTAGGTGATAAAAATGGATTTTGGAAAAAGGTGCGTGAAAGAGCTAGTCAAAACTGCGCCACAAACAGCAGGCGCATCCTTTGGAATGACTACTGGCGGAATACCTGGCGCAGTTGTATTCGGTGCAGGGGGCAAAATAATCGGCGAAGAGGTTAGCAGAAGTCTTTTCCCAAGAAGTGGCTGGCACGGAGAAAGCCAAAGGCACAGGATTGCCGCGTACAAAGGAAGACTTAAATGCCGAAGGTAAACGTCCTTCTGCTGCCTCAGCTACCCGTAATTCCTTAGGGCGTTGTAGAGTCTTGCGAGTGTTTCGGAATCGCAGTGCCAGCCGCTTGCCGTGAGCTCTTCCAAAAGGTCTTCCGCTTCCCTGCGGGTTATGGCGCGCTTTTCCAAAGCCCGGAAAAGGAAGAAGGTAGAGTGGACGACTTTGAGGCCTTTTGCCTTGGCTACCGCCCTGCCGACCCGGTCGTCGCAAACCAGAACCGCGTCCTTTTCCTCCGCCAACGTGATGCAGCTTGCCTCGCCGTCGTGCAGGCCCCTTGATTTCAGAAGCGTCCTGTTCGGGACAACGCGTATTTTCTCCTTGAAAAGCCGTTCAATTACCGGGCTTTCGGCGAAATCACCGGAAACCTCCCGCCGGACAAGCGGGGTGGTGAGCAACTCAACATCCAGTTTCTCAAGCAGCGAATGGAGCCTTGTTTTCGCGCAGTGGATTATCGGAGTCGAGTCCAAAACCAGCTTCACGGCAATCAGCTCCCGGCGAGTTCAAGCTCCTGCCGGAGTTCCGGTTCGGTGATGTGGATGAAAGCGGTTTTGGTTTCCTTGAGCAATTCTAGAAACTCGTAAGCAGACAATCCAGCCTGTTCCGCAGCTGACAGGAAAGAAACCTTTCCGTCTCCGAACGCCTTCAGCGCTTTTTTCTTCCGCCACGACTCGATCCCGAGTTCGAACAGTTCCCTCGCTAGTTCCGATTTGGCTGCTTTTCCTTTCTGGAGGAGCTTTTCAAATTCACTTGAAACCTTCTTCGAAGGCCTGAAAGATATAGTTTCCATGCCAAGACAGTGTTTGTATACGTTTTTAAGTATTTGTATACAAACGTTTTGGTTCTGAACGCTCATCTAAACCAACTCCTTTTTGTTTAAAGCGTTCCTTCGGAAGAAGGCCAAAACTCGTTTATAAGCTCAATGACGGTGGCTGGCCGGTGGCTTTGAGCAAAGCCATCGTTCTTTGTGAACGATGGCGACCAACTGCTCGAGCGTAAGCGTTCGTTGCGTTTCAACGAACGCAACCTCCTCTTGAGCGTAAGCGTTCGAGTTGAGCTTTGCGATGATTTCCTTGAAATCATCGCTTCCAACCGCTCTCGCCGAATACGGCCCGGCCGAATGCATTGCAAAATATTTAATACTCAGACGCCAACCCAATGTTCGGAGGCGAGCCAACATGGACAAACAACGCATATTCTTTGCAGTCATCAAAAAAGGTGAAATCGCTTACGTCGCTTATTGTCCTGAACTTGGGGTAACGAGCCAAGGCTCAACTGAAAAGAAGGCTCGGAAGAACCTCAAAGAAGCAATTGAACTTTACCTAGAAGACTGACGGGAAGATTCAAATGAAAGCCTACATCATCGCGGAAGGCGAAGTCCAAGGCGTCGGCTATAGGCACTTCGTTTACCGGGTCGCAAACGAGCTCGGTGCGAAGGGTTTCGTGCGCAATTTGCCGGGCGGGAAAGTGGACGTGTTCTGCATCTGCGAGGGCGAAGCCCAACTGAAGGAATTCCTGAAGAGAATCGACCGCAAGAGCACCAGTTTTTTCGGCATAAACGTTTCTTCGCTCAAGATTTTCCGCGAAGGCGACAAACAATTCAAGGATTTCGGCGGCTTCAGGGGGTTTGAAGTGCGATTCTAGGTACCCGCTCCATTACAAACCCCAGTTGCCCGCCAAAATGGTTATATATTCCAAATTCCGGCAATACCTGATGAAATCACTGATAGCCGAAACAGTCATGGAATTACGGAAAAGGGGGCACTCCATCAGCTCAATAGCCGATGCGCTCAAAATCTCAACGCTCCGCGTAATGGAAGTCTTAAGGGAGACCGGCGTGGACGAAGGGCTGTACGCGGAAGACGACCAAACCCGGCAAAAAACCATCAACGAGCTTCTGAAGAAGAAATAAGCGCCGACAAGCTCAACCTATCCGCGAAGGCGACAAACAATTCAAGGATTTCGGCGGCTTCAGGGGGTTTGAAGTGCGATTCTGACTATTTGTTTTTCTTCTTTGTTTTTTGGCTTCGTTTTTGGTATAGTTCTTCTTCCGATTCAAAGTGCAAATCACGAGAGCCTTGTTCGCGGTACAGGCTCTTCATTAATCCATAGATATGCTTATAGAAGTAAGTTCTTAAGCCCGAACTGCCCTTGAGACCCCTAACGGCGTTGTAAACCCCCAACAAACCATGTTGCATAAGCTCGTCTGCGCTCGCGCCTCCTCTCCGGCGCGGCAGTTGCTGGCCAATTATTTTCTTGATGAAAGGCAAAAAAAGCTCAGTTAGCTTATTGAATGCCTCTTCACTGTGCTCTCCTGAATATCGCGCCAAATCAGCCAAATCTTTGTCTGACGCATCCCTAAGATTTTCTATTGCAAGCAAGTTCACTGGGACAACAGGTTTCATAGAAGTACTATGCGCTTCCACTTTAGCATCGCCGGGAAGTCTCCGTTTTATTAGACTGACAACCAAAGGGTCTTCGAAGTCAAGACCGCCTCGGTACAAGTAGTAATGAAACTTGTTAAAGTCGGCAACGCCAAGTCCTTCAAGGCCCTTTACCCGTTCTTCTAGCCGTTTAAGGCTTGTTGGCTGTCTGAAAAAAATCGAGTAATAAGGATAACCGGGGGATATACCTAAATGCGCCAGAAGAACTGCTTTTTTTGCACGACTAATGAGGCCAAAGAGTTTGGGCGCATTGGAAACGCCGCTTCCGCGCACAACGCTTTCCGCGAGCGCGATAATTTCTCCGACGTGTTCTGGCAGGATGTTTTTGTCTCTTGCGTATTCTTCAACGCTAGAAAAAGTTCCCGCAGCCTGCCACTTTTTCAGTTTGTCCCCTGAAGCTACAATACTTGCCCGCAGATAACCTGTGAGCGGAACAAGATTCGTGAACCCCAGCGATCTTAGCTGCAGTGCCTTTTCCTCTATTTTTGTATAACCAATTCGTGGCGAGGAGAAAAACAAGTTGTATTCCTTGGTTTCGGGTTTGAAGCCAAGGTGTTCTAATAAGACCGCCTTCTTTGCCTTTGCAATGAGAATGGTGCTTTTTTGTTTTCCGCGTTCACTTTTCAAATCGTCGAGTATTTCCGAAACTCTTTCAGTAGAAACATTCTTGTCCTTAGCGTAATCCCAAACTTCCGGAAACTCAGTCAAATGCGCGTAGTCTTCGGCGGTTATTAATACGCTCGCGTATTTTTTCTGTCTGTACTTATCTCTGAACGTCCTTCGAATTAGTTTCCACGCACTAACGTGATGTACATTTAAAGCGCGGGCAACATCCTCGACAGAAAATTTCTTTTGTCTCGCTTCGGATATGACTTTTTCTAAGATGCGGATATCGTATTGTTTCCAGCCCTTACCTGCTCTTACTGCGCCGTGTTCTATTACTGCCGGCCAAAAAGCACTCAACGGCCATTCTACGATGCCCTTTTCTAGTAGTTTCCCATGTATTCGGCGCAAAGACAAATTCCTGCAAGTAGCGGAAACATATTCTTGAAGTACTTTTCTAGGCACGCACAACTTTCCTCCCTTTTTTACTGCTTTGAAAGGGACTCCGAAAACTTCGCCTTTTACAGCAGGACGATGGATCGAATAATAATTAATAGCGAATAACGAAAATATCTGTACTTTTTAAGGCTCCTTTTACGAGGCAGCCAAAGTACGATTATTTTTGCAATCAGCTATAATACCCAATATACGAGAAGCCTCTGAAAAAGTATAGAAAGGTCGGTCAAATCTTATTGGACTAACAACCCAGTCGTGCCATTGGTCAAACGTCATTCCCCTACGGTTAAGCGCTTTGAGCCAGTTCTCCTTTTCTTCAGTAGTCATCGTTAAGTAGTTTTCCAATCTTTTGACTGCTTTTTCTACGTGTTCGGGACGACGGCCAACCATAGTGTCTTGATCAGTTTGAAACAATATAAAACATGTGAAAAACAGAATTCTGACCAATTTAAAAAGAGCCTAAGCGTTAGGTTTAGAGAGGTGGTTACGTTGGCAAAGAAAGAAGCAGACGTTTGCAAGTGCGGAGCGCGCTGCGAGAAGATGGCAATCGGCCTGATTGTCCTGGGTATATTGATTTACCTGAAGAACATCGGCATGATTCCAGCGCAGTTGTTCTGGCCGGGAATAGCGATTCTCGCAGGCATCATAATGTTCCTCAAGAAGGACATGTGCTGCAAGTGCTAGAACGCGGGACAAAATATCCTTGTTGGAGTTTTGCCGCGCCGGCAATTTCGGCAGGGGGCAGAGGCCGTGCTGGCTAGAACACGGACAAGACATCCTTGAATGAGGCATTGGTCTTGAAGGCAGTAGGAGCATAGTGGGTCCTTTCTGCCTTGAACCCTTTTTCTTTTAATTTTCCAAGGTAGTCAGCCATCGGCTTGACAGGCGTGCCTGTCCTCTTTACTGTCTTGTGCACGTCGAAGAAGTAAGGAGGAAAAAACTGTTCGTTGGCGATTGTTTCAAGAAACTTCTTGGTTTTCTCGTTCTCTGTTTTCTGCGCCATCGCTTCAACAATGTCCAAGTCGCTTGTTTCGCCGACCCATAAAGGCCCTGCGTGCTTGAACGTATGGCCGCAATAGCATTTCGCTTTTTTTCCTTCAACCCGGTTGCCGCACTTGAAGCAGTGCGATACAAAACCAAGCTCCTGCTTTTGTTTCTCTTTCTCAACCAGGACGAAAAACTTGACGTAGTGGTCCCGGTAGAAGGAGAACAACGGTTTGGCTTTGAAGCCGCGCGCGTTCGCCTCGCGGACTATCTTGCCAAGGATAATCCTCAACGCTATTTCATGAGAATACTCCAGGTACAGCGTTTCCGCCCGGTACCTCCTTTCAACGGGTTTGCTGTTCCTGCCGCAAAGCGTTGCGAGGTCAGTTGCGGTCACGCTCAACAAACCTTTGTCTCCGAGAAGTTCGAGCGCGTGCGCCATGAATGGCGCGGGAGTGCCGAACGGGTCCACTTCCACCACGTCCACTTTTTCATCGAAGTCCTTGAATTCGCCTTCGAAAAAGAAGCGTTGGAGAGCCTGTTCAATGCTGCGTTTTTTTCAGCCAGTTTTATCGCGTCCGGATTCGCGTCGAGCTAAAACAAGCCTCATCTCAGTTCAAGCACATCGCCGACGCTCTGGCCCGGCAGCCCTCGCTCGAATTTCGCCACTACCGAGCCTTTCGAGCCATGCACACGCGTAACCTTGCCCTTGATTATCTTGGGCTTTGCTCCGGTGCTCTTCCATTCCACTGCCTTGCCCAGGAGCGCTTCGGCATCCTTCCTCGTCTTCACTTCGGTCTGCAGGATGTACTGGGTAGAGTAGACATGGTGCCTGCCGCGCCTCGGGTTCACAATCTTGACTTTCATACCAATATACCTCTTAAAAATCAGAGAGAATTATTTGTGCCAATCTGGGTTAATAAACCCTTATACTTAAACTTCTTCTCGATGGAAGCCAAGATAGTGTACAAGAGTTTCGCTTCGAACCCGGACTACTTCGTGTTGAGCGGAAAGGGTGTTTTCCGGGTGGTTCAGGAGGACACGCAAAGCGACTACGAGATAGGCGAGTTCGTTGAACTCGAAGGGAAGGAAAAAGGCGGCGCAATATACGCCGAAAGCATCGAAATGGCTGCGGAAGAAAACGAAAAAACTCTTGATAAAAAAGCTACTGCCTGGAAGGCTTCGCTCGTCGAGGTTTCAGAACCGGGGAATTTCGTGGACTCTCCAACCCTCAAGGCAATGGCACCTGTTTTCAAGGAAGCGTCCATGTTTTTGCAGGAGAAAATAATCGAGATGACCCCGTTCTGGGTGCGGTTCGACGAGGACGCCGATGGCATCACTTCCGCGTTGTACCTGAAGGGTTTCGTGGAACACTTTGTCCGTACCAAGAAGATTCCTTACCCGGAATCGCTTTTCCAGGCGTTCCAAGCCGAGGCGCCTATTTTCGAGGAAAAACACTTCAAAAACTTGCACGAAAACGTTGACAACTACGCGAAAAAACCGCTCATAGTGCTTTTGGACCATGGAGGAAACGAGGAGAGCATAAGCGCATTGAGCGATGCGAAAAAGGAAGGCTACGAACTGTTTTTGGTGGACCACCACCCGCCGAACATGGAAGCGATAAGCAAGTTCGATTTCACAGTGCAGCCGTTCCTACACGGAGGAGACTCCACTCTTCCAACTGGATTATTGACGTACGAGCTCGCGTCCACCATAATGCCTGCTGAAAAGAAGTACGCCAAATTCGCAATGCAGGGCGACAAAAGTCCTTACGCAAAGGAAACCAATTACAAGGAGCCGGTAGTTATAGACTATATTTCAACTGAAAAACCCTCGCTCAAACAGTACGAATCCATGCTGCACGACCAAGAGAAAATCGATTTCCTTTACGCGAAGAGCATGGCAGCAAGAAGAAAGGCTGCCGAAGAAGCCAAAAAACGAGCGGTTACAGATGAAATAAACGGCTTGAAGCTGACGTGGCTTGACTTGTCGTTTCACACCGCCAAGTACCCGCCGAAAGGAGGCGTAACCCAAGGGTTGCATGAGGCGTTGGGTGAAGGGGAAGCGAACGTGACAATCGGTTTCGACAAAGAACGCTTGATATTCAGGGTTACTGGAAAAGCGGAAGCCCTCGGCTTCAAAGCAAACGAGCTGATTGACTCCTTGAAGAAGGTTATGCCCATTGCTTCTGGCGGGGGCCACCCACGTGCAGCGAGCGTACGGCTGAAGCCGAAGACCCTCGAGAAGGCGAGGGAAGAGATTGAGGGCTACGTCAAACGATTGCGGTGGTAGGATGGAAAAACCGATTACCCACATAGCGGTTTATTTCGGCGCAAAACGGATTAATGAAGAAAAGCAAAGATGCCACTTCCATTTCTACGTCGGCAGGAAGGGCGAGTTCGCGGAAAAAGTCGAGACAAAGCACTTGGGTGACACTGTTGAGCTTTCTCTTATAGACACCAAGCTGCTCCTTCCGAAGTGGAGGAAAGAAGTCGAGGAATACGTTGGAAAGCATCCGCCCGAAGGCGGGCAGAAGCAGCTCGGCGAAATATGGTACATTCTCAATAAAAGAGGCGCGTTTGCCACGAATGTTTACCCGAAGTCTTGGGAATTCATAGCGAAATGGTTCCCGCCTTGCTCGGACGAGCGCAAGTTCTCGAAAAACGCGAAAGGCCTGGGCGCGTACCTGCACATCGTTTCGCTGAACCACCTTAAGGGCGTGGCCAAAGAAACCGCTGTGACAGGTCACACCGAGCCGTCGCTGCAAAGTTCGCTCAAGAAAGGCGGCCTGAAGGACAACGAGCGTTATCCAATCGGGGAATTCATGCGCGGACGGGCGAAAAAAGTCAGGAAGGAACTGCTGGGAAGGTAAAAACCGCGAGCCTATTTCACTCGTACAATAGCTTCGGCCCTGTTTCCGGGCCCGCGTATCAGCCCCAACGTTTGTTCCCTTCACTCATACCTCAACGCTTCAACAGGCTGGAGCCGCGAGGCGTTCCTCGCAGGCACAAGCCCGGAGAAAACCCCCACCAAGGCCGAGAAGAACAGGCCAAGCAGTACAAGGTCAAGTGTTATCTGGCTCGGCACGTTGACCCACTGGAGTATCGCCGAGAGGATGAAGCTCAAGACTATGCCCAAAAGGCCGCCCACCATGCCTATTGCTGCTGACTCGAAAAGGAAGAGCTCGAGGACCTCGAAGTCCTTCAAGCCGATCGCCTTTAGTATACCCACCTCGCGGGTGCGCTCGAGGACGCTCATGAACATGGTGTTCGCAACCCCTATGCCGCCTACAACAAGCGAAATCGCTGCTATGCCGCCTAGGAAAAGAGCTAGCGTGTTGGTGACCTCGCTTATGGTGGACTGGATGAACGACGCGGTCGTTATAGTGAAGTCGGGCTCCTCGGCTGTAACGTGGTGCAGTGAAAGGAGCTTTTGCTCCAGCGATGCCGCCACTTCGTCGGGGGCGTACCCGCTCTTCACGAGGATAAAGAACTGGGAGGGGTAGGTTTGGTTGAGTATCTTCTTGGCTGTTTCAACTGGCACGAAAACTGAGTTGTCGGAAACCACGAAAGAGCCGCTTGACTCGTTCCCTGATTTCGAGTCAAGGTTGCCAGTTGGCTCGTCCATCAAAAGCAATGAGGGTTCGTTCGCAAGCGCGCGCGCTATTGCGACCCTCTGTTTTTCGCCGCCGCTCAGCTCTGACGGCTTGTGCTCCGCCCGCTCTTCAAGCCCAACGAGCTTGAGCAGCTCTTCTGCTCTTTTCCGCCGCTCCGCCTTTTCCCTTTCGCCTATTGCCATGGAGAGCTCGACATTCTGGACAGCTGAAAGGTTTGCCAGAAGGTTGAACGCCTGGAAGACGAAACCTATGCGGGAAGCGCGCAAATCCGCAAGCTCGTCCGAAGAAAGCGAGGCGGCATCCACGGAGTCGACCAGAACCCTGCCCGCGCTGGGCCTGTCGAGGCAGCCCATGAGCTGGAGCATGGTGCTCTTGCCGCTGCCGGACGGCCCCATGATGGAGACGAATTCGCCCTTGCGGATGGCAAGGCTCACGTCGCTGAGAACGGTCATGGACCTTTCGCCAACTGCGTAGGTTTTCGACACTTCTTTCAGTTCCAAGACGTTTTTTTGCTTCAACAGTATTACCTTTTCAGCGCGCTTTGACGCAACACAAGGTTTAAAGAGAGTGAAATGGCATATATGGGTTGCCTGAAATAACCTGAAATAAGTAATGAGTTGAAATGATTTTCCTGAAAAAACATGATACGCAAAGACAAGAATCAACCGTAAACGGAAACGCGAAGCGTTTGGGTTTGTTGAAATGACTTCCCTCAAGAAACTGAACTTGCTCGGCCTCGCATCCCTGGCATTCGGAGGTTTCCTCCTGTTGTCCTACTTTGCGTTTGTTTACTCGGCCGTATGGAGGAGCGAGCTGTTGCCATTGTTGCCGGACGCGCGGCCGGAAATCCAGATGAACGGAAGCTCTGCTTGGAGAAACGGAACCGCTCCGTTTCCGTTTGAAGGGCCTGGAAGGCGCATGCAGCCAAACCCGTTCTCTTCGCTTCTCTCACCATACGCCATACTTTGGCCGCTTGTGGGCATAGCGTTCATACTCAACGGCTACATACTGTTGAGGTACACTGGCGGCCAGGAAGTGAAAAAAACAAGGGAGTTCGTCATAAGCACCATGCTTACGGACGACGAGAAGACATTGGTGAAGGCGCTGCAGGAAAGGGGAGGCGCCATGACGCAGAAGGAGCTTTCGTTGGCATCAGGGTTTTCTGCTGTCAAGACGCACCGCGCGGTTTCCAAGCTTGAACGGAAGAAGATAGTGAAGAGTTTCCCGTTTGGGATGACGAAGAAAGTAGTGCTCGAACAGGGAAACTGACGAAGAAATTTGGTTCTTGAAACGCAGGGAAACTAGGGCTTGAACTTCTCTACGTAGCCTTCCTTGGTCACTTCATCCTTTATGTTGCCGAGCTTTTCGCGGTCGTCCTGCGAGTCGCAATGCTCCGAGACGATGTGGCTCGTCCGGACGAACATGAAAGCCGCTACAAGAACAAGTATGGCCAGAACCAGCCACGGAGCGTTGTCAGCTGCTCCTTCGAAGATCCGGCCCGTAAGCGACGGCTTTGCTGGAATCTTTTCAAGCGACTTCTGTGTTATAGGCGAATCGCCGGAGTAAAGGGTTATTTTGGGCGACGCCTCAGCTTCCGTTGTCCTCAACACTGCCGCGGTAACGTTTGCCTTGGAGTGCGGCGCTATGGTTTTCTTTTCAGCGGAAACCTTCCATTCAGCGGGTATTCCTTCCACCGCTATGCTGACATCTCGAAGAGGAGTGTCCTGTTCATTCGTCACCTCGACCGTGAAGTTGACTTCGTTGCCATCCGCAGAGTAAACGCTGCTTATTTGAGCAACCACAAGAGGCTCGCATGGCTTGACGTCTATTACAACAGCCGCAACCGCTTCGACATTCCGGCTTATTGCCGATATAACAACAACGTTCTCGTTCAGGCGCAGGAGCGAAGCGTTTATCGGTATGTCCACTTTCGCCTTGTCTCCTGGCTTGAGCGTCACTTGGACAGGCGCAGAATAGTCGGATTTGATGGTGTACGAGTCCTCTCCAGTTCCCTTGTTTTCGATTACCGCGTCTATTGTCGCGAAACCGCACTGTTTCGCTTCGATTTTCTTCGGCACGTTGAGTTCCGCCTTGTAAACGTCCTCGAACTCAACGCACGCGCGTGCTTCGGAAACCACCTGCCTTCCGCGCATTGCGCTCAGTTCTATCCATTTCCTGCCTGATTGCACGCCCTTTACTATTAGCGGGAATTCAGTTGCCTCGCGGGCCTGGAGATTGAAGGCGTCCTGTCCGAGGAAAGCATGCTCCCCTTCGGCCTGTATGACGAAAGTGCCCGAAGCACCAGCGTTCAACAGCCCGATTTTCTGCACTACCGTGTCGCCGACCTTGGCTTTGGCGCACAGGGGAACGGTTATTTCAAGGGAATACTTCGTAGGGTCGAATTCCGAACTGAAAACCATGGACTTCTGTATTGAAAGCGCCTGCACTTGAGGCCGGGCGAAAATGTAGTTCTCGCACGAGTAGCGCGGCTCGTGAGTGAGATAGACTTTCTTTTCAGCGCTTTGCGTTCCGTTTGCGGCAACAATGGTGATTTCCTCTGTTCCGTAAAGGCACTGGGGTGCAGAAAGAAGTATCTTGGCGTTGTCGCCGGCCTGCTTTATATCTGCTATGGAGTAGGGAGCTGAAACCGAAAAAGCAGCCGGCTGGTCGGCGTAAGCGTAGATTTCCCCTATTGTGCCGGAAAGCTTCAAGGCGTCAACGTTTGTGCCCATTGTCAAGGCCTGGGAGTTGCCGAGAAGCAGCAGAACAAAAATCCAGAACATGTTACTATTCGTGAGTAAATACATTTATAAAGGTTTGCGAGCACGAATTATTCACTATCGTGTGACGACAAACAAGTGAGTTTATAAAGGTGGAAAACTTTGAATAGAACAGACATGTCAATCGACTCCGGCATTATTGACACCCTTCGCCATTTCGGGCTAAACCAGTATGAAGCTAGGGCTTACGCTGCTTTATGCAATTTCGGCTCGCAGACCGTCGGGGAGCTGAGCGACAAGTCCAAGGTGCCGAGGCCCAGAAGCTACGACATACTCGCCAGCCTCCAGGAAAAGGGTTTCGTGACAGTTCAGAACGGGAGGCCCGTAAGCTACTCTGCTGTCCCGTTGGGCGAGGCAGTAAAGACCCTCAAGAAGCAGCGCGAGGGGTCCCTTGCCGAAGAAATGACCAAGATAGAGTCGCTTTCACAGATGCTGAACGAGAAGCTGAAACAGTCCGATTCCCCTGTTTCTTCCGATGAACGCGTTTGGACTCTAAAGGGAAGGGACGCGATTTACTCGCGGATGAACAGCATGATTTCCTCCTCAAAGAAGCACCTAATTCTCGCCACAGCTGCAGAAGGTTTGAAGAGGAAGATGAAGGTCCACGGAAAAGACCTGGAAAAGGCCATGGACCGGGGGGTCAAGGTACACATAATCGCCCCGCAAGGGGAGGGAGACGCATCGCAGGTTGCCACTTCGGTTTCGAAGAAGGAAGTTCCCACCAGGATGCTCTTGAACGATGATGAAGCCCTTCTTTTCCTTACGGACCCAAGCACCAAGGCCGAGGACGAGTGGGGCCTGTGGCTCAAGTCGCCTCACGTGGTAAAGACCCTCAAGAACTCGCTTGGGATGAAGGTTTAGGACTGATTCTTAAACAGACGCCAAAAAAATCCGCCAGCGTAAACTTCATTCACTTGAAATTTGAAGCGCAAAGTTTCCCTTCAAGTGCATTCTTGAAGTACGGCGAGTCTATGAAAACGAACTCGTCAACATCGTAGCCAGTCGCCTTCATAAATTTGCTTCGGTCGAACTTCAGCCAAAAGCCGCCGTTCTCGCATCCCTTCAGAGCGTCACCGCACGACAGCTTGCCTTTCGCGAAAGCGTTGCAGTCGAACACTACTTCAGGCGCGATTTCCATGCATTTTCGCCAGAACTCGGCGAGTTTTTCAGAATCCTTTACGTCTTTTTTTGACACACCCAAGAGTTTTGGAAAAGGGGAAACAGGCACCGCAGGGTCCTCTTCACCAGCCGGGTCATTCATAGAAACCGAACAAATAATGTCAGACACCACGAGCTTGAAGTCCTCGCAACCGGCGTGACAAAAGGTTTCCCAACCGGACGTCATTAAGAATTGAGCGATGAGTTCCTTTATCGAACGGAAATCTTTTTCAGTCAGTTTCTTGGAACTCACAGTTGCCGCAGGCGAAGCTGCAATTGTAGGCGCCGGAGTAGGCAAAGGAGTTGTAGTTGGCGCCACAGCATTAGACGTGGAAGTTGTTGTTACTGCAGGCTCGGCAGTAGTTGACTTGAGTGTCCTGACTGTTGTTTCCTCGCCTTGCTGGACACAGCCCAACAAGAGGACAGCCGCAACCAAAAACAGGGCCAGTCTCATCAGTAGGAGAAATTAAGACAAGTTGTTAAGGCTTTGCGTTTTCAGGCGACAGCAGACACCGGCTCTTCGGCTTCGGGCTGCTTGGCTTCCTCGATTTCCTTGGCAGCCTGTTCGGGCTGCTCACCCTCTTCGGCTTCTTCTTTCGCTCCGCCTTCCTTTGCAGCCTGTTCTTCGGCCTTCGCGGCTTCTTCCGCCTTTAACGCTTCCTGCCTGACCTTCCTCTGGCGGTCCAGCTCAACCACGTCCTTGACGTCGAAAACTTCGTACAATTCGGTCTTGTAGATTTCAATCCTCTTGATTGGCGCGATCTTCTTGAGTTTCGAGTGGACTTCCTGGGCTGCACGGTTGTAAAGCACGCTTTGGATGAATTCGCTGAAGTCCTTCTGGGAAATTATTTCCTTCAGGTTCTTGAGGGTCTCGTTGCGCAACTGCTTCCTTTGCGCGGTGCTGCATGACACGGCAGTAACAACAAGGCATTTGACGTGGAACTTCACTTCGTCCTTGGACAAAGCTGTGAAAACAACCCGCAAAAGGTCGCGGTTCCTCCGCGCAAGCGTGCTCAAATAGTCGCGCGAAGTCGCGTGGCCGATGAATTTCGCGAATGCGTTCTTGCCGGTTATCTTCTCCACCCTCAGGCGGATGGTGGTGTACATGTGCGAGAGGTCGTGGGTGATTTCCTTCAGCGGCAACGAGATTATCCTGTTCAGGAGGTGTTCCTCGTCAGTGGCCGGCACTTCGGAAATTTCCACCTCGCCGAGGAATTTCGGCGAAATGAGCTTGTACCACTGCTTCTGCTTCCACGTGTCCACAACTTTTGTCTTAGCTTGAGCCATGAGATTACTTCACCAACAACGCGGCCTCTTCAGGGTCGTATTTCCAGTCTGCGGGCAGCTTTTTGCCGCGGTAGTAGCTTACCAGCCTCTTGATTTTCGATTCGATGTGGCCGAGCTTGGTCTTGTTGCCCTGGTCCCTCGAGTTCATTTTCAAGTGCTTGCGCAGGTTAGTTGCGCGGCGGATGAGGTCTATCATGTCCGAAGGGTATTTTTTCTGCAGTCCTTTCTCCTTCAGGTAGGCGGACATGCTCTTGCCAAGCGCAACCCTGACCGAAGGCACCCCATAAGTGTCCCTCAAAACGCGGCCGATTTCGGACTCAGTCCTTCCTTCCTTGGCGAGCTTCTCGATTATCTCCATCACTTCGTTCTTGGAGGTGGAGACCCAAGCGTAGCTGCCCTGCGCGTACTTCCGTTTTGAGCGCGACTTGCCTTTTTTGCGCGTATGCATTCTAGCCAGTTAAATCACTTTCCCTGTCTTCTAAAAAGCCTAGAAGAAGCGTTACTTCTTCTTGAAAAGGGGCCTTTATAAGTGTTTTTGAAGGCGGGGAATAAAACCAACGGATTGCCTGAACCTTTCAGGTCGTCTCCAGGGCAGAGACAGCGCTTGAACTAGGCGTAGGCTCTTTTGAACTCGACAACGTGCAAGTCCAGTTCCGGGCAAATGCGCCGTGCAGTCAACTCATCAGGACTGAGTTTTCTCGTAGTGAACCCCATCGCTTCGCCCAATTTTTCCATGTCGCGCACGAGGTTCCGGTCGCTGCCGCTTCCTGTTTCATGGCTGTTCAGATCATGGTATGCATGGCGGCCGGCAAAAAGTATCTCCTTTTCTTGACTCCGATAATGCTCTATAACATTTCGGAGCATGATACGACGCCAGTGCGAGTAATTCTTTTCAACGCTCTGCGGCAAGTACTTTTTGTCACCGTATCGTTCAAGAAGCTTTTTGCTGAAGTTCGCCTGCAAGCAGGATATAAGAGCATGTTCGGGTTTCTCGTAGGCTTCAAGAAATCCTACAACGTGGGGGACACTCTGGTTCACGTAATTCGGTTTGACCCTGAAGGATGACAACGCGAAATTTTCCGAGTGTTCTGGATCCGGAAAAAACATGAACGTCCTATACGGAACAAAAAGCTCGCCGTCATAAACCTCGAGAGCCAGCGACCGGTTGTGTATTTCGTCGTGGTAGCCAATCGCGTATTCCGCGCCCTTTTTCTTTCCTTCTTCGATTTTTCCGACCACCAGCGGGCGTATTTCCCCAATCATGTTCTTCCAGCCGACGCTTTCCCGAGGGCTGAAGGTTTTGCCGCTTTTCAGGGCTTCGAAGATATGACTGGAAAGGCCGCCCAAAAAAAGAGCTCTCTGCAACTTATGCGGCCCGCCCTTGAACGGCCTTACCGCAAGTTCGTCAAGTGGTATGCTTTCCTCAAATCCCAACCGTTTTTTGTGTCTTCCAATCTCTGTTTAAGGTGCTCAACTAAACTGCCTGAAGGTTCTTGATGCGCTACGGGGTACTCTTCAATCAAGCGGAACACTCCACAACCATCGCTTCCTTGTTCTCCGCGTTCTCCACGACTTCAAAAGAGACCGCATCAGCCTTGGAGACCGCCTTGAAGTCGTCAAGAACATCTGCGAAGTTCTTGCATAGCTCTTCGGAAGCACGAATCTTGATTTCCTTCAAAGGAGCGTTGAGCGGCATCGCTTTTGAGGCCTTGAACTTCCGCACTTCGGACAAAGCCCGGTGCATCCTTTCGCCTAAACGCTCAAAGTCCTCGTGCACTTCGCTTTTCCTGAATTCGGGCCACTGCGCGGAATGAACCGAGCGCTCGTGGATTTCATGGTAGATTTCCTCGGTTATGAATGGCGCGAAGGGCGCGAGAAGCCTGAGTGAACAATCAAGGACTTCCTTCAAAGTTGCCTGCACGGCGTTTCTGCTTTCCTCGTCCTTTCCATAGACCCGGTGCTTGACGTCTTCCAGGTAGTTGTCGCACACGTCGTGCCAGAAGAAAGACTGTATTGCCGTCAAGGCTTCGTAGTACTCGTATCTGTCGAGGCACTCGGTTACCCTCTTAACGGTCTTCTGCATTTTACTCCTTACCCAGTAGTCGGTCACGGAAAGCTTTGCCTTCTTTTCCTTGTAGCCTTCCATTCCGTTCAGGATGAATTTGGAGGCGTTCCACAATTTGTTGTTGAAGCTGTGCGCGTAATTCACGTCCTTCCAGTAGAACACGTTGTCCTTGCCAGTCGAGCCGGCCAGAGCTGCCCACTGCCGCAAGGCGTCCACTCCGCTCTTGCCTATGACGTCCTTTGCTTCGACGTAGTTGCCAGATGATTTTGACATCTTCTTGCCGTCGTTTCCGAGCACCATGCCGTTTATGAGCATGTCCTTGAACGGCGGCTTGCCCGTCAGCTTCAAACAGCGGAAAGTGGTGTAGAACGCCCAAGTTCGGATGATGTCCGTTCCCTGCGGCCTGACTGCCGCAGGGTAAAGTTTCCTGAATTTTTCCTTGTCATCGGGCCAGCCGGCAATTATCAGGGGAGTGATGGAGGAGTCCACCCAACCGTCACAAACGCTCGTCTCCCCTATAACTTTGCCGCCGCACTTGCATTTGGCCGGCGCCGCGTCCTTGGAAGGGTCAACAGGCAAATCTTTTTCTTTCGGCGGAATAACTTCGCCGCATTCGCAGTACCAGAAAGGTATGGGTATGCCGAAAAAGCGTTGGCGCGAGATGCACCAGTCCCACTCCAAACCGTTTACCCAGTCCAACAGCAATTGCTGCATGTGTGGCGGGTGCCAGTTCATTTCGCTAGCTGCCTTCTTGACTTCGTCCTCGCAGCCTTTCAGGCGGATGAACCACTGGGTCGAAGAAAGCAATTCAATTGGCTTCTTGCACCGGTCGTGGATTTTCACCACCTGCTTCATCGGTTTTTGGTTCACGAGAAGCTTTTTCGCCTTGAGTTCCTCGATTATTTTTTCCTTTGCTTCCGACGTTTTGAGCCCTGTCAGGTGCTTGGCGTTCAACAGCCTCCCAGCTTCGTCGCACGCCCTGATAACCTTAAGTTTGTGCCGGTACGCCCAGACAACGTCCTGCTTGTCGCCGAAGGTGCAAACCATCACTATTCCCGTGCCAAAGTCCTCGTCCACGTCGCTGTCCGAAAGAATCGGGACTTGCTGGCCGTGAACAGGCACTGTCGCGTTCTTGCCCACTATTTTCTTGTACCTTGCGTCCTGCGGGTGGACCAGCAAGGCAACGCAGGCGTGCAGCAACTCAGGTCGGGTGGTCGCTATGACCAAATCTTTTCCTTCACTCTTGAATATTATGTCGTTGAAAACCGTTTCGCGCTCCACGTCGTCCGCTTCAGCTTTCGCTATGGCGCTGCGACAGTGGGTGCAGAAGAGGACGGGATGTTCGGCGCGGTAAACGTGCCCGTCCTCGAACATCTTCAGGAGCGAGTACTGGACTTTTCGGTAGTATTCCTTGTCTAGAGTGTAGTATTCGGCGTTCCAGTCTATGGAGAAGCCCATCTGCTTCATCTGGGGCTTCATGGTTCCGACGACGTCGTGCGTCCACTCAAGACAGCGAGCGAGGAACTCCTCCTTCCCAAGGCCTTTGCCGTGCTTCTTCTCTACCTTCACTTCAGTGGGAAAACCGTGGCAGTCCCAGCCCTGTGGGAACAAGACTTCGAAACCGCGCATGCGCTTGTAGCGAGCTGCGAAGTCCATGTAGCACCAATTCAAAACGCCTCCCATGTGGAACTCGCCAGTGGGGAAAGGCGGAGGCGTGTCTATCACGTAGTAGGGCTTTTTCGCTTTCAGGTCGAACTTGTACTGTTTCGAGCGTGACCAGTTTTCGCGCCACTTTTCCTCTATTTCCCTAGGGTTGTATTTTTCCAACATGAAAAAGAACACCGGTTTGACGTATTCTGCCCGATGAAGTTTATAAAAATTGGTTTAGAACCAAAAACGTTCCAGCTGCCACTGCCGCGCTGACAGGAATCGTTATTATCCAAGCCGCAACGATTTTCCTGCTCATTCCCCAACGTACCGCGCGCACGCCCTTGGTCGCGCCAACGCCCATTATGGAGCCTGAAATCGCGTGGGTGGTGCTCACCGGAATACCGAGCGAAGCCATGTTGGCCAGCACCAAACCGCCTGCTGTTTCCGCGCAGAACCCCTGGTATGGCTTCAGGTTGGTTATCTTGTGCGCCATTGTCTTTACTATGCGCCAGCCGCCGAAGAAAGTGCCCAACGAAATCGACGTGTGGGCAGCCAGTATCACCCAGAGCGGCACGTCGAAAGTGGAAAGGAAGCCCCCCACTACCAAAAGTATGGTTATTATTCCCATGGTCTTCTGCGCGTCATTCGTGCCGTGCGTCACGGAATAGAAAAAGGCGGAAAAGAGCTGAAGCTTTCGGAAGCGCCGGTTCAGTTTTTCAGGGGACTTCTTCCTGAACGCGCGCATCACCAAAAGCGCGAGCAGGAAAGAGGCGATGAACCCGATCACGGGCGAAACCACCATGAAAACCAGGATCTTGCCTATGCCTTCGAACAAAAGCACGTTGGTTCCTACCGCGGCAACGCCCGCGCCTATGAGGCCACCTACAAGCGCGTGGCTGCTCGAGACGGGTATGCCGAAATACCACGTCAGCAAATCCCAAACAATCGCGCCTACAAGCGCCGAGAGTATGAGGACTACGAAAGTCTCGGCTGGCAGGACCGCCCGGATTGCTTTGGTGTCTATTATCCCCTTGCCGATTGTCGCGGCAATTGCAGTCGAGAAGAACAGCGGGCCTACCAGGTTGCCCACTGCCACCATCGAGACCGCCTGCATGGGCGTGAGCACCTTCGTTGCAACAACTGTCGAGATGGCGTTGGCGGAATCGTGGAAACCGTTTATGAAGTCAAAGGCCAACGCGACTAAGACGGCGAATATAACAAGTTCAATCATTTATGCACACTACGAGTGTTTCATCACTATGTCGGAGATGACGTTTGCCGCGCGTTCCGCCTTGTCGGTAGCAGCTTCAACAGAGTTCAAGATTTCTTTCAATTT